>NZ_CXON01000015.1:0-113570 GCF_001269405.1 Limnohabitans sp. 2KL-3 | reverse complement strand
GGGTCGCAAGAACTGGCTGTTTGCGGGCTCACTCAGAGCGGGCCAAAGGGCGGCAGCGGTGATGAGTCTGATCCAGTCGGCCAAACTCAACGGTCACGACCCGTACGCGTACTTGAAGGACGTGATGGAGAAGCTGCCAACCTGGCCCAATAGGCGGATTCAAGAGTTGCTGCCACACCGCTGGCAGCTGACTGGGCAAAGAATCGGCTGAAACTTGTGGGTGGGCAGGGGTTCGCCGTACGCTTACCTTGGTCATCCATCTTGGCTAAAACAATACGCTATAGATGGAGATAATTTATGTATTATCAAGAGTGAAACACTACACTAGCCCGTTTGCGCCAGGCGTTGGATTTGGCGCCGCATGCTGCCCGCGCCCACCCGACCACGGAGCATTTTCTGCCTTTGCTTGTGGCGGCTGGGGCTGCGCTGAAGCACACACCCGTGACGGTACTCAACGGTGGCATTCGCCACGGTGTTTTGACGATGGAGTCGTATGTGTTTGGGCAGGCGTTAGACCTTGAATTCGGGAAACCCTAGTCCGCGTAAAACCTGAATTTTTATAAGACCATTCACGCACGCCATGCTGGTAGTTGCCAGTTGTGCCAAAGAGCCAGTGCGCGAAGGCCGACGGTGACAACCAGACATCCCAGCAAGGCTATCCAGCCTGGGGAGTCTGCGGACCAAAGAGCCACATAAGTCCAACCACCGGCAAAAGAACACACCGCATAAGGACGATGGTCTTTGAAGGCTTTGGGAATTTCGTTGCACACCATGTCCCGCAGTACACCGCCAAACACGCCCGTGATCAGACCCATTAGCACTGCGACCACTGGTGGCATGTTTGACTGCAAAGCCTGATGTACGCCGGTGGCAGTAAACAGTCCTAGGCCTAGTGCGTCGGGCCAGAGTATTGTTTTTTCAGTGACCTCAAAATGCCGCTGACGCATGAATAGCATGGCCAAAACACATAGGGCCAGAACACCCCAAAGAATTTCGGTGTGACGCACCCAAAAAAACGGCCGCTGATCAAGTAGCAAGTCACGCAAAGTGCCTCCACCAAACGCTGCCAAAAACGCGACCACACACACGCCTACCGCATCAAGCTTTTTGCGCGCTGCCTCCATAAGCCCAGATAAAGCAAAAGCAGCGGTGGCTGACAGCTCGACCAGCAGGCGTAGGGTGTCTCCCCATGATTGAAGTGCATACATGTCTGGATTATGTTGCCTTTATACAGTTTCCATAGCCATAGTTGTGACCAACATCAAGAAGTTATTGTCCATTAGATTTTTTTTGCGCGTGCCAGAGTCGCAGTCTTTGAACTCGAGGTACTTTTAGGTAGAGCTGCCGTCTTCTGAGACCTTGATTTCGGAATGTTGTTAGTCTCAAAGTCCAGCCAAGCGGGGTTCAGTGAATACATCTCTCCGATCAGCTCCTTGATGGCACCTATGTACCAAGAGTCATCGTTTAAACGGTGGCTGAGAATCACCGGTGAAGTCGCTCGCTCATCATCAATCAAGCGATACACCAGATCAGATCGCAAGCGTGCCGCTGCTGGAATGATGCACACCCCCATCTCACACGCCACCAATCCCAAAGCCGCTTGAAGTTCACGCACTTCATGGACCTCAGCGAGTCGTATATTTTGGTCGTTCAGCAGGCTCAGTACGTGGTCTGCGTAACTGGGGCGTGGCTCTTTGGGAAAGACGATCAGCCGTTCCTCTGCAATTTCTTTGAGCGAAATACGGCCTTTATTGGCTGCAAGTGGCGAGCTCGGTGGTAGCGCCAGTAACAGACGCTCTTCACGTAAAACAGTGCGCGCTACTGTAGCGTCGCGCGTTCGCACCCGGCCAAATCCAATATCGATCCGGCCGGATTTGAGCTCGGTCATTTGCTGTACAGACCCCATGTCGACCAGATGTACATCCGTGTCGGGGTAACGCTGCCGGAAAGTCCTCACCAACATCGGCAACCCGCCATAAAGGGTGGACGGTACATAGGCAATTGAAATGGATTTTCTTTGCCCACCTTCGGTTTGCCGCACGCTTGTCTTCATTTGGTCAACTTTTTGAAGCACTTGCAATGACTGTTCGTAAAACAGTCGTCCTGGATCGGTAAGCCTCAGTGGCCGGCTGTTGCGTTGAATCAGCTGAACACCTAATTCATCTTCGAGCTGTTGAATCTGGCGGCTCAAAGGCGGTTGGGCGATATGCATTTGCTCTGCAGCTCGAGTGAAGTTTCGCGTAGTGGCAACCGCTACGAAATAGCGCAACTGACGAAGGTCCATAAAAATTATTTTTTCGGGTTTGTACGTTGATAAGTTGTTGATTTATATCAGATAAATGGACAACTATGCTTAAAAGGTATTGAAGTAGATGAATTCGGTGTTGGATCAAAAACTGTGTCTGTACTTCAATACGACGCATGCAAAACACATCGCTTTTATCACCTCAGGTCTGCACACCCGCTGATGCTGTGACCATTGTCAAAGTCGAAACCTTGTTGGTGGACCTGCCCACCATTCGCCCCCACAAACTGTCTATGGCCGTGATGAATGGCCAGACCCTGATGTTGGTTCGCGTGCATTGCTCTGATGGCACCGTTGGCGTCGGCGAAGGCACCACCATCGGTGGCCTTGCCTACGGCGCTGAGTCTCCAGAGGGCATGAAGCTGGCGGTCGATACTTACTTTGCGCCTTTGATGCTGGGGGCCTCTGCCAACCGCGTTTCCGCCTTGATGGCTCTGCTCAACAATGCCATCCGTGAAAACCGATTTGCCAAATGTGCTGTTGAAACTGCTTTGTTTGATGCCTTAGGTCAGCGTGTCGGCCTGCCAGTTTCAGAGTTGTTGGGTGGCCGTATACACGACCGATTGCCCGTAGCTTGGACTCTGGCTTCCGGCGATACCGCTCGCGACATTGCTGAAGCGCAGCACATGTTGGCTATTGGGCGTCACAAGATTTTCAAACTCAAAATTGGCCGCAAGCCAGTGCGTGAAGATGTAGCTCACGTTGCTGAAATCAAGAAAGCGCTGGGGAATACAGCGTCTGTGCGGGTAGACGTCAACATGGCTTGGTCTGAATTAGAGGCCCGCTACGGTCTGCCTGCGCTGGCTGACGCCGGCTGTGAGCTGGCTGAGCAACCCGTTGCACACCCCGATGCTATGGCACGCATCAGGGGCCGTTATCCCATCGCCATCATGGCGGATGAGTCTTTGATGGGGCCAGTCTCTGCATTTCAGTTAGCCAAGTCTGGCGCTGCCGATGTATTTGCCATCAAGACCGAGCAGTCAGGCGGACTACAGGCGGCCCAGCAGGTAGCAGCCATTGCCGACGCAGCCCAAATCGCACTGTATGGCGGGACCATGCTGGAAGGAGCTGTGGGCTCCATAGCTTCGGCTCACGTTTTTTCAACATTCCGTGAATTGCGCTGGGGCACAGAGTTGTTCGGCCCCTTGCTCTTGACGGAAGAAATCTTGACCCATCCGCTGGTGTACCAAGACTTTCATCTCGAGCTGCCAACCGGCCCGGGTCTGGGTATCTCGCTGGATGAAGACCGTGTTCAGTTTTTCCGGCGTGACCGCAACCGCATCAGTGTCAGTGTTAGTCAGGCAGAAGCAACTGCCATTTAAGTTAATCAACCCCGTTTCATCAACTTGATCTAGGAGAACATCATGAGCGTATCTATCTTCAACACAAAAGAAGTCCAGGAATTTTTGAGCTTAGCCAGCGGCTTGACACAGACGGCTGGCAATGACCGTACCAAGGCGATTGTTCATCGTCTGTTGTCTGACCTGTTTAAAGCGATTGATGACTTGAACATCACGTCCGACGAATATTGGGCAGGCGTAGCTTACGTCAATCAACTGGGTGCGCGTAGCGAGGCTGGCTTGTTGTCGCCGGGTTTGGGTTTGGACCGCTTTTTGGACATGCGGATGGATGCAGAGGACGAAGCGTTGGGCATTGCCAATCCTACCCCTCGCACCATTGAAGGTCCTCTTTATGTAGCAGGTGCCCCCGAAGCCAATGGTTTCGCGCGCTTGGATGACGGCAAAGATACAGCTGGCCACACACTCATCATGCACGGTACTGTGCGCGGTGCCGACGGCAAGCCCTTGCCCAACGCTAAGGTCGAGGTCTGGCACGCCAACACCAAGGGTTTTTATTCGCATTTCGACCCCACGGGCGAGCAGCAAGCCTTCAACATGCGCCGCACCATCATGACGAATGCCCAAGGTGGCTACAAGTTCCAGAGCATCGTGCCCGTTGGCTACGGATGCCCGCCTGACGGCCCAACCCAAGCCCTGCTGAATCAATTGGGTCGCCACGGTAACCGCCCTGCGCACATCCACTTGTTTGTGACCGCCCCTGGCCACCGCAAGCTGACGACGCAAATCAACATTGATGGTGATCCGTTGGTCAACGACGACTTTGCCTACGCCACTCGCGATGGTTTGGTGCCCCCTCTGGTTGAGCGTACCGACGAAGCCAGCATCAAGGAACATGGTTTGAATGGACCATTTGCCGAAATTTCTTTCGACATCACCCTCAGCGCCCTCGTTAACGGTGTGGACAACCAATTGGTAGACCGCCCCCGTCTGGCCGCTTGAAGAGACAGTGCCTTCATTACAAAAGGACATGGCAATGACCACAAGCACCAATGCTTCCAATTACGACCACGTCGAAAAGTTGCTCGACTCGGCCTTACAGGACGATCAAGCCAACGGCGTGTTTCGCTGCCGACGCGACATCTTTACCGACCCTGCGTTGTTTGAGCTGGAGATGAAGTACATCTTTGAGGGTAACTGGGTCTATTTGGCACACGAAAGCCAAATTCCAGAAATCAATGATTACTTCACAACCACCATTGGTCGTCAGCCCATTGTGATCACGCGCAGCAAAGAGGGCGTGCTAAACGCTGTCATCAACGCTTGTGCGCATCGTGGTGCCATGCTCTGTCGTAAAAAACATGGCAACAAAGGCAGCTTTACCTGCCCATTTCATGGCTGGACCTTTGGCAACACTGGCAAGCTTCTGAAAGTCAAGGACGAGAAGGCTACCGAATACCCGGTGCAGTTCAACAAAGAAGGCTCGCACGACCTAAAGAAAGTAGCTCGTTTTGAAAGCTATAAAGGGTTCCTGTTTGGCAGTCTAAATGCCGATATCCAGCCGCTGCAGGACTACTTGGGTGAAACCAAGGTCATCATCGACCAAATTGTTGACCAAGCGCCTAACGGCCTTGAGGTGCTTCGTGGCAATTCCAGCTACACCTACGACGGCAATTGGAAGCTGCAGATGGAAAACGGCAGCGACGGTTACCACGTCAGCTCAGTTCACTGGAACTATGCGGCCACGATGGGGCGTCGCAAAGATGGCGGAACCAAAGCCGTTGATGCGAATGGCTGGAGCAAAAGCCTTGGTGGTGTTTACGGTTATGAAAATGGCCACATTCTTTTGTGGACCCAAACCATGAACCCCGAGGTTCGTCCGGTTTTCAAACAGCGCGAAGAAATCAAGTCCCGCTTGGGTGACGCCACAGCTGACCTCATCGTGGGCCAGACACGCAACTTGTGTCTGTATCCCAACGTGTATTTGATGGACCAGTTTTCTACACAAATTCGGGTAACCCGTCCCATCAGCGTGGACAAGACTGAGGTCACTATCTATTGCTTTGCCCCCAAGGGTGAAAGCGCCGAAGACCGCGCTTTGCGTATCCGTCAATACGAAGACTTTTTCAATGTGTCCGGCATGGGAACGGCCGACGATTTGGAGGAGTTCCGTTCATGCCAGGAAGGTTATGCCGGCAAGGCTGCACCTTGGAATGACCTCAGCCGGGGCGCACCACTTTGGCTTCAAGGGCCTGACGAAAATGCTAAGGCCATGGGTATGAATCCGCTTATCAGCGGTGGCCGTAGCGATGACGAAGGCCTATTTGTTTGCCAGCATGATTATTGGGCAAAAACCCTGATCAAGGCCGTTCAGGCCGAGCGTGAAGGAGACAAACCATGAACGCCCAATACGAAGCCATCTGCGCATTTATTTACCGCGAGGCACGCTTTCTCGATGATCGAAACTGGGAAGAGTGGCTGGAACTCTATGCCCCCGAGGCCGAGTACTGGATGCCATCGTGGGACGACAACGATCAGCTTACGGACGACCCACAAACCCAGATTTCGCTGATCTATTACCCCAACCGCAATGGTCTGGAAGATCGCGTTTTCCGTATCAAAACCGAGCGCTCTAGCGCCTCGATGCCGGAGCCGCGTACCAACCACATGGTGAGCAATATTGAAGTGCTAGCTGAGCAGGGCAATCAGGTGGAAGTTCGCTACAACTTCCACACATTGAGCCACCGCTACAAGGAGACCAACCATTTCTTTGGCACATGCTTTTTAACAATGCGGGCGCATGCCGATGGCGGCTATCGCATCACGCGCAAAAAAATCGTCTTGAAAGATGACTACATCCGCCAGGTCATTGACATCTACCACATTTGAAGTCGAGGAAGACAGAGATGACCAGCTACCGAATTGCACTGAACTTCGAGGACGGGGTCACCCGTTTTATTGATTGCGGTGCCAATGAAAAAGTGCTTGACAGCGCTTTCCGACAGCGCATCAACCTGCCTATGGATTGCTCCGACGGGGTGTGCGGCACTTGCAAGTGCCGGGCCGAAAGCGGCAGCTATGACATGGGAGATGACTACATTGAAGATGCCCTCACGCAGGATGAAGCCAGCAGTGGCTTGGTATTGACTTGCCAGATGGTGCCTAGCTCAGACTGCGTGATTTCGGTTCCAGTGCCCTCTACGGCATGCAAAACCGGGACTTCGCAGTTCTCTGCTACGGTCAACAATGTGCTGCAATTCGGTGACGCTGCCTATGAGTTGGTGCTGGACAGTGCGCTGAATGCGCCAGGTTTTTTACCAGGTCAGTACGTGAACATTGGGATTCCTGGTAGCGATCAGCATCGTTCATATTCGTTCAGCTCGGCGCCAGACAGTTCATGCATGCGCTTTTTGATCAAGCAAGTTCCTGGCGGGTTGATGAGCACTTGGCTAAGTACGGCTCAACCAACGCAAATAGTTCAGGTAACAGGGCCATTGGGTAGCTTCTACCTTCGCCCTGTAACCCGGCCTTTGTTGATGCTGGCTGGCGGTACTGGGTTAGCACCATTTCTTTCCATGCTTGAGGTGCTTGGACAGCAAGAGCTCACTCAGCCAATTCATCTGATTTACGGCGTGACCCGTGACCAAGACTTGGTCTTGGTGGACCGTCTCGAAGACTACGCAGCACGTATTTCTGGCTTTACCTTCACCACCTGTGTCGCTGACCCGCAGACAGTGCATGAGCGACAAGGTTATGTGACGCAACACATGCCTCAAGAGGTACTGCACGACGGCAATGTGGATGTTTACCTCTGTGGTCCACCACCCATGGTGGATGCCGTGCAAAAGCACTTTACACACGCAGGCATCAAACCCGCGCAGTTTTATTACGAAAAATTTGCATCTGCCGCTACGACTGTGGTGACAGGCGCTTCCTCGGAGAAAGCGATATGAGCGATCAATTCAAAGGCCAGGTCATGTTGATCACTGGCGCTGCACAGGGTATCGGTGAGCGAGTTGCTGAGCTCGCCGCAGCGCAAGGTGCTCGACTGGCGCTTGTTGACCGTTCGCCGCTCGTTCATGACCTGAAACATCGCTTGTCGGCGACCAACGACGTGATCTCTATCGAGGCGGATCTCGAGACTTTTGCGGGCGCAGAGCAAGCCGCTTCCAAAACATTTCAGACCTTCAATCGCATTGATATTTTGGTCAACAACGTGGGCGGTACCATTTGGACAAAGCCCTTTGAACACTACGACCCCACAGAAATAGAGGCAGAAGTACGCCGCTCATTGTTTCCGACTCTTTGGTGCTGCCGCGCTGTACTGCCCTACATGTTGAAAAAGAAAAAGGGCGCGATCGTTAATGTGTCGTCCATCGCAACACGCAGCGTCAACCGAGTTCCTTACGGCGCAGCCAAGGGCGGTGTTAATGCTTTGACGGCCTGCCTAGCATTCGAAAACGGAGAGCGTGGTATCCGAGTCAATGCCGTAGCCCCAGGCGGTACTGAAGCGCCACCGCGCCGCATACCCCGAAACACCGCACGTTCAAGCCGTAAAGAAAAGGCTTGGTACCAAGAAATCGTTGACCAAACTGTTTCTAGTACGTTGATGAAGCGCTACGGCACTTTGGATGAGCAGGCTGAGGCCATTCTTTTCTTGGCCTCCGATAGATCGTCTTACATCACTGGGACGGTGTTGCCCGTTGGTGGTGGCGATCAAGGTTGATAGGTCATGGAAATTTCTGACCTGACCATGTCAAACAGCCAAACAGTTATGTCTTTAAATACCGCTCGTGGCCTGTTTCGAGTGGCTATCGATGGTGACTTGGATGCACCGCCACTGGTGCTTAGCAACTCGCTTGGCACAACCATGGAAATGTGGTCACCCCAGGTGGAGGCTTTTTCGAAAAACTACCGAGTCATCCGATATGACACGCGTGGTCATGGCGGCAGCTTGGTGACCAATGGCCCTTACACCATCGAAGGCTTGGGGACCGATGTTCTCGCCATTTTGGATGCGCTGCAGATAGCTAAAACAGCTTTTTGCGGTATTTCCTTAGGAGGCCACACAGGTCTCTGGCTTGGTGTCAACGCAAGCGACCGTTTGGAATCTCTAGCCGTTTGCAACAGTGCTGCCTGCATTGGAACCTTTCAGGCATGGCAAGAACGAGCAGCGGCGGTTCGGCAAGGCGGCAGTTTGGGTATGAAGGCGCTTGCAGATTCAGCGCCGAGCCGATGGTTTACCCCCTCGTTCGTTAGCGCGCAGCAGGCCACAGTGCAAGCTGTGCAGGCCGTTCTGGAGGGGATCAGCCCAGAAGGCTATGCGTCTTGCTGCGAGGCCTTGGCACTTTCAGACCTGCGGGCCGACTTGAAACATATCAAAGTCCGAACCTTACTGGTTGCTGGTGCCCATGATCCTGTGACCACCGAGGCTGATGCTGATGCCATGCAAGTCTCTATAACCGGCGCCCGCACCATGGTATTGAAGACCTCGCATCTTTCAAATTTGGAAGCGCCCCAAGTTTTTAACCGCACGATTCTGGACTTCATTTCCGATTCTTTCGGCACCAAAAAATGAACCCAAAAGCAAAGTTTGAAAAGTAAATCCCATGCTCTATTTAGTCCACATGATTGTCAACATTCCTGCAACCCTTGCTCCTGAAGAGGCTGCTCGAATCAAGGCCGATGAAAAGGCTTATTCACAGGGGTTGCAACAAGCCGGCAAGTGGCCACACCTGTGGCGCGTTGTGGGTGAATATGCCAACTACAGCGTATTTGATGTGGCCAGCAACGATGAGTTGCACACCACTTTATCGAATCTACCGCTTTTCCCCTTCATGAAAATCACAGTCACCCCTCTCGCCAAGCACCCATCTTCCATCGTATGAGTTCAGTTTTAGGCCATGGATGGGTAACTTATTGCTTCTAACGGCTTGCTGCTGGTGCGGCCTAAGGCTTTGCTTTTAGTGACCAATAACTACTCGGGCAACACCTGGCAATTCCGTGCTGTTGCCAAGTCGATGGACCTGCAACCGCAGTGAGAGTGACCAAAAAAAGCATGAGTGAAAGTATGGATGAGTGATTCGCGTCCACTCCAAAGCAGTGCCAATCGATTCAGTTGCCACATTTGAATTCGAGCAATGACGGCTCGGCTTTCATCTTCACTTTAAGTTTGGTTTTTTGGAATTCCGTTACGCCAAATTGGTGCCCAGGCACCGGAGAGGCTGGAGCTATGGAGTTAAGTGCGGCTTAGGCAGTAAGGACCTGAGGTTGTGAACCTGATCACCGAATAGCAACGAAGACATTGCTGTCAGGCTGGGGCCACGCACCGAGCAGTTGCTTGCGAGACGGTACTGTCATCAAAGCCACTTCTGGACTCAGCATGCTTGACGAATCAGGCAGAGTTTTTAGAAAAATGAAATCGATCCAACTGGAGTTTAGCGAATGATCAATAAAATTTCCGAGTCTATAGAGGCCGCGCTGTCGAGCGTCAAAGACGGTGACACGGTGCTGATTGGAGGATTTGGTACGGCGGGTATTCCCAATGAGCTAATCGATGGACTGATTGCGCAGGGCTCTAAAGGTCTGGTCGTGGTCAACAACAACGCAGGCAATGCTGAGACGGGTTTGGCTGCGCTGCTCAAAGCTGGCCGCGTGCGCAAAATCATTTGTAGCTTTCCGCGACAGGCCGACAGTTGGGTGTTCGATGACCTATACCGCAGCGGAAAACTTGAACTCGAACTCGTGCCGCAGGGAAATCTTGCCGAACGTATCCGTGCAGCGGGAGCCGGTATTGGCGCATTCTTCTCGCCTACAGGCTTTGGTACTGAGCTGGCTAAGGGCAGAGAAACACGCGAAATAAACGGCAAGCGATATGTACTCGAAATGCCGATAAACGGCGATGTTGCGCTGATCAAAGCAGAGTGCGGCGACCGTTGGGGCAACCTGACTTATCGCAAGGCGGCGCGCAACTTTGGTCCTGTCATGGCCACTGCCGCTCGCATGACGGTGGCTACGGTGCATGAGATTGCTGACTTAGGCACTTTGGATCCTGAGAGCATCATTACTCCCGGTATTTATGTCAGCAAGATTGTCCGCATTGACCGCGTTGCAACGGCCGCTGGCGGCTTTAAAAAGGGAACCTGAACATGAACTACATCAAACGCACTAAAGTCGAAGTCGCGCAACGCGTGGCCCAGGATATTCATGACGGTGCTTATGTCAACCTCGGCATCGGTATGCCGACACTGGTAGCCAACCATTTGCCGCCTGGCATCGAAGTCATTTTGCACAGCGAAAATGGCATTTTGGGCATGGGTCCCGCGCCGACAGAGGATGACGAAGATTACGACTTGATTAACGCTGGCAAACAGCCCGTGACGTTGCTGCCGGGAGGCGCGTATTTTCATCATGCCGACAGTTTCGGCATGATGCGCGGCGGTCATCTCGACATCTGTGTATTGGGCGCTTTTCAAGTCAGCGCTACTGGTGATTTGGCAAATTGGCACACCGGCGAGTCCGACGCGATCCCAGCCGTGGGCGGCGCCATGGACTTGGCGATTGGCGCCAAGCAAACCTGGGTGATGATGGATTTGCTAACTAAAAAAGGTGACAGCAAAGTGGTTTCCCAGTGCAGCTACCCACTCACCGGCATTGCTTGTGTCAAGCGAATCTATTCAGAACTTGCCACACTCGAATGCACACCCGAAGGCCTGCGCCTGATCGACAAAGTGCAAGGTCTTGAACACGCAGAGCTTGAAAAAATGCTCGGTTTACCTATCGCAGTCTGATCTGCCTATTCACATTTCTAAAGAACCACGACATGAGCAACCAAGCCTTTATTTGCGACGCCATCCGAACCCCCTTTGGCCGTTACGGCGGTGCATTGAGCAGCGTGCGCACCGACGACCTGGGTGCGGTGCCTCTGCGTGCCCTCATGGCCCGCAACCCCAACGTGGACTGGGCTGCAGTGACCGACGTGCTGTATGGCTGCGCCAACCAGGCCGGTGAAGACAACCGCAACGTGGCCCACATGAGCAGCTTGCTGGCCGGATTGCCCATCGACGTGCCCGGTGCCACCATCAACCGTTTGTGCGGCTCAGGTTTGGATGCCATCGGCACCGCCGCCCGCGCCATCAAGGCCGGTGAAGCCGGTTTGATGATCGCCGGTGGTGTGGAAAGCATGAGCCGCGCCCCGTTTGTGATGCCCAAAGCAGAAACCGCCTTCAGCCGCCACAACGCGGTGTACGACACCACCATTGGCTGGCGCTTCATCAACAAGCTGATGAAAGCCCAGTACGGCGTGGACTCCATGCCCGAGACCGCCGAAAACGTGGCGACCGATTACAAGATCGAGCGCGAAGCGCAAGACCTGATGGCCTACAACAGCCAACTGCGTGCTGTGGCCGCCATCAAGGCCGGTCACCTGGCCCGCGAGATTGTGGGTGTCAGCATCCCTCATAAAAAGGGCGATGCGATCATCGTCGACACCGACGAGCACCCCCGCGAAACCAGCCTCGAAGCCTTGGCCAAGCTCAAAGGCGTGGTGCGCCCGGACGGCACGGTGACCGCAGGCAACGCCTCGGGTGTGAACGACGGCGCTTGCGCACTGTTGCTGGCCGACGAGGCCACTGCCGCCAAAAACGGCCTGACGCCCAAAGCCCGAATCGTGGGCATGGCGACTGCGGGCGTGGCACCGCGCACCATGGGCATGGGCCCTGCCCCTGCTACGCAAAAGGTGCTGGCATTGACGGGCCTGAGTCTTGAGCAACTTGATGTGATCGAACTCAACGAAGCTTTTGCAGCGCAAGGCCTTGCTGTATTGCGACAACTTGGCCTTGAAGATGGTGATGCCCGAGTAAATGCCTGGGGCGGCGCTATTGCCTTGGGTCATCCACTGGGTGCATCTGGTGCGCGCTTGGCCACTACTGCGGTCAATCGTCTGCACGCAACGGGTGGGCGTTATGCTCTGGCGACCATGTGTATTGGCGTCGGTCAGGGCATAGCGGTCATTTTGGAACGCGTCTGACAGAAAACTCAGTCTAGACAAAAAACTTTCTACCAACTACGACCAGTTAGCCGAACCGATGGCCACGGTGTGGTCGTTGAAGTCGTCATCCGAGGACGCTCCATCGCCGACTTCTCGCTCAAGCCAGCTTGGCCACCCACCCCGCCAGCTGCTCGCGCAGGATGCGCATGGCCGGTGCCTCCTGGCGCTTACTGAGCGTGACCAGGCCAAAACGGGCGGTGGCATTCAGGCTGGGGGTCACATCCAGGACCACCAGGTCTGGCGCCACACCCTTGGCCGTCAGCACAATGGCATCACTGCACCGGGCCAGTTCCACGATGCTCAAGGTCTCGTCACAACGCAAAGTCACCAGGCTGTCCGGGTTGGCGTCGGGGCCATAGCAACTCATGAGGATGCGGGCCACCTCGTTGCTCAAGGGGGTTGATGCGATGGGGTAATGCTGCAGGTCACGCAGGGTTGCGGCGCGATCCAGGCGCGTGAGCGGATGGTCTTTGCGCACCAGAAAGCCGGTGGCCAATTCAAAAGCCTGAGCCACCTGCAGCTGCGAGGACGGTCGCATGGCGCGGATGTCCACAATCGCACCGTCGAGCTGCTGGTCCTGCAGTTGCTTGAGCAGCACGTCGGTGTGGCCCCGAGAAATCTCCACCTTCAAGCGGGGGTGGTGCTCTGCCATGTACAGCATCAGCGGCGTGGAAAACAGGGCCCCCGGTGCCGAGCTCAGGCCCATGCGCATCACGCCGATCAAGCCCGCGTGCATGACTTTGCCAGTTTGTTTCAGCGCTTCGGCATCGCTGACCAGTTGACGTGCACGATACAACACCTCGCGCCCCAAAGCAGTCAGCTCAATCCGACGGCCGAGTCGGTCAAACAAGCGACCCCCCATTTCTTCTTCCAGACTCTGAATGCTGCGCGTGAGCGCCGGTTGCGTGAGGAAAAGCGCCTTGGAAGCTTGCACATAACTGCCCAAATCGGCCAGGCAGACCAAGTGCCTCAATTGCACGAGCGTCATGAAAACCCCCATTCGAAGTCATAGGTTGTTGACTATCAATGCATTGGACTTTAACTGATGAGTCACATAACATGCAGAAAAGTGCATATTTCTTTTGATGTGGCGCATCAAAAGTGCAAAAAGGAGATCTGATTTTGAACCACATTGACGACAACACCACCCAGACCTACGTGGCCCTGCGGCGGGACATCCATCAGCACCCCGAAATGGCCTTTGACGAGCACCGCACCAGCGCATTGGTGGCGCAAAAGCTTTCGTCTTTGGGCTACAACGTGAGCACCGGCATCGGTGGCACAGGCGTGGTCGGGCAACTGGTGCGTGGCACATCCGGACGGCGCATTGGCTTGCGTGCCGATATGGACGCCTTGCCGATTGTGGAAGCCACTGGCGTAGCTTGGAGCAGCTGCCAGCACGGTGTGATGCATGCCTGTGGTCACGATGGTCACACCGCCATGCTGCTGGCCGCAGCCGAGGTCTTGGCCAGTGACGGCGTATTTGACGGCACCTTGAACCTGATTTTCCAGCCCGCGGAAGAAGGTGGCGGTGGTGCCCTGAAGATGATGGAAGACGGTCTCTTTGAGCGCTTCCCGTGCGACGCGATCTTTGCCATGCACAACATGCCAGGCCACCCCCAGGGCCAGCTGGTGTTTCGCGAGGGTCCCACCATGGCCTCGTCCGACTACGCGACCGTGACACTGACCGGCGTGGGTGGTCACGGTGCATTGCCTCACAAGGCGGCCGACCCCATCGTGGCGGCCTCATCGATCGTGATGGCCTTGCAAACGCTCGTCTCGCGAAATGTGGACCCTCAAGAAGCGGCGGTGGTCACGGTGGGTGCGTTTCAGTCCGGCCAGGCCAACAACGTGATCCCGGCCAGCGCCCGCCTTGAGCTGAGCGTGCGCGCCCTCGACCCGCAAGTGCGCCGCGATCTGGAAAAACGCCTTCACACCATCATCCAGCTGCAGGCCGAAAGCTTTGGCGTGCAGGCCCACATCGACTGGCGACCCGGTTACGCGGTGCTGGTCAACGACCCTGCCCAGACCCGCCGTGCCTTGCAGGTGGCTCAAAAGCACTTTCCTGCTGAACAGATCACTGCGCAGGGCCCCAAACTGACCGGCAGCGAAGACTTCGCATTCATGCTCGAACGCGTGCCGGGCAGTTACCTGTTCATCGGCAATGGCAGCGACGGCGAGCCCGGTGCCTGCATGGTGCACAACCCCGCCTACGACTTCAACGACGACAACATCCGCGTCGGTGCGAACTACTGGATCGCACTCGTGCAGGAAATGCTTTCCCCCAACCCCACCCCCAACTGAAAAAGGAGACAAACCCATGAATGCTCGCATTCGCATCCATTCCCTGATCGCCGGGACTGCGCTGATGGTCACCGGCCTGAGCCAGACCGCCCAGGCCCAAACCACCACCTTGACCATGTCCAGCTGGGTGCCTCCAGCCCACTATGTGGTCAAGGACATCCTGCAGCCCTGGATGGCCGACGTAGAAAAAGCCACGGAAGGCCGTGTCAAGATCAACCTGCTGCCCAAGCCGGTGGGCGCGCCCGCCCAGCATTGGGAACTGGCACGCAAAGGTATCGCCGATATCACCTGGGGCAACTTCACCTACGAACCCGATCGCTTCAAGAGCGTCTGGTTCTCCGAGCTGCCCATGATGGGCAACAACGCCGAGGCCTCTTCGGTTGCCCTTTGGCGCACTTACAGCCAGTTCTTGGCCAGCAACGACGTCTTCAAGGGTGTGACACTGCTAGGCACCGGTATGTTCGGCGGTGGCCAGTTCCACCACCCCAGCAAAGTGATTGACACACCGGACGACCTCAAGGGCCAGAAAGTGCGCATGGGCGGCCCAATCCAGAAGCGACTGCTGGAAGACCTGGGTGCCATTCCGGTGGCCGGTCCTGGAACCAAGGCCTATGAACTGCTTGAAGGTGGCGTGATCGATGCATCGCTGCACGCTATGGAGTCGGTGGTCAATTTCCGTCTGGATGGCAAACTCAAAAACCACACCATCATCCCTGGCGGCCTCTACGATGCTTCCTTCTTCATCGCCATGAACGAAGGCAAGTTCAAGAGCCTGTCGGCTGCCGACCAGCAAGCCATTCAGAAGCTCTCTGGTGAAGCGCTCTCGCGCCGCTGGGGCCAGCAGTTTGACAAGCAAAACAAAGAAGCCGAAGCCAAACTGCGCGCCAATGGCCACAAGTTTGCCCAGCCCAGCCCTGCGCTGTTGGACAACATCCGCAAGGTGCGCACCGCCATGCTGGCCGAGCTGCACAAGGAAGGTGCCGCTTTTGGCGTGAAAGACCACAACGCCTTGGTTGGTTACTACGAACAGCAATACAAGGCCTTGGCCAAGTAAGCCCCCACCGCGGAGTACCAGCACATGAAACCTTTAAATCAAAGTATTCAGCGGCTCGTCACCGGCTTGCTGGTACTGCTGCTGTCGGCCATGGTGGCGCTGAGCTTCACAGATGTGGTCGGGCGGCGCCTCTTCAACACCCCGGTGTTTGGTGCCAACGACATCACCGAACACCTCATGGCTACCCTGATTTTTGCAGGACTGCCTTTGCTGACTGCCCAGCGCGGCCATCTGAGCATCGACCTGTTTGACCGCTGGCTGCTTCAGCCCCAATGGCGTCCCTGGCACAAGCTGGTGGACGTGCTCATTGCAGCCGTGCTCGGGTTGATCGCCTGGGAGTATTACCTGGCCATCGAAGAGGCGCGCACCATCAACGAAATCAGCCCTGCCTTGAGCATTCCGCGGGCCTGGATGTACACCTTCATTGCACTGACCACCGCACTGGCCGCTTTTCTGGCCTTGTTGGCCCCACCCCCACAAGCAGAACATCTCACCGAGGAGAATCCTTCATGACCATTGGCTTGATTTGTCTGGGGCTGGTGCTGTTGCTGGCCTTTTTAAGAGTGCCGCTGGGCATCGCGTTGTTGACCGTCTCGGTGGGCGGCATTGCCGCCATCAACAACCTAGACATCGCCCGCACCTTGCTGCCGATGACGCTGAGCGAAGCGGCGTTTTCCTATGAACTGGCGGTGGTTCCGCTGTTCATCCTGATGGGCAACGTGCTCTCGCGCACCGGCATTTCGGCTGACCTGTTCCGTGCAGCCAACGCCTTTCTGGGCGCGGTGCGCGGGGGTCTGGCACTGGCCACCATGGTCACCTGTGCTGGGTTCAGCGCCGTGTGTGGATCGAGTTTTGCCACGGCCGCCACCATGGCCAAAGTGGCTTACCCGAGCATGAACCAATACGGTTACTCCGACCGTCTGGCTTCTGCCACCATTGCCGCAGGCGGTACCTTGGGCATCTTGATTCCGCCCTCCATCATTCTGATGATCTACGGCATTCTGACGCAGCAAAACATTGGTGAACTCTTCATTGCCGGTGTGCTACCGGGTTTGCTGGGGCTGGCCATGTACATGGGCGTGATTTACCTGATCGCTGTGTTCAAGCCCGAGCACGCCCCGCGTGGCGAGCGTGTCAGCGCCCGCGAACGCTGGGAATCTTTGGCCGGTGTCTGGCCCTTTTTGGCGCTGTTCTTGTTGATCATCGGCGGCTTGTACGTGGGCTGGTTCACGGCCACAGAAGCTGGTGGTATCGGTGCTGGCGTGGCCTTGCTGATTGCCTTGGCGCAACGCCGACTGGGCTGGAGCCGCTTCATGGAGGTCATGAAAGAAACAGCCATGACTTCGGTCATGTTGTATGTGGTGCTGTTTGGCGCCATGATGTTCTCGCAGCTGATCAGCTTCTCCGGACTGGCCGATGAGCTGCTGTCGATGGTGGCTGATTCCGGTTTGTCGCGCACCGGTATTTTGCTGGCCATTTTGGCCGTGTTTCTGCTGCTGGGCTGCGTCATGGATTCGATGGCGATCATCCTGATTTTTGTGCCCTTGTTCACGCCAACTTTGGTGGCGCAAGGCTTTGACCTGGTCTGGTTTGGCATTGTGGTGGTGGTGCTCACCGAAATCGGCCTGATCACTCCCCCCGTGGGCATGAACGTCTTTGTGCTCAAGGCCAATCTGCCCAAAGTGCCCATTGGTGCCATCTTCCGCGGCCTGGTGCCCTTCATCGCCGTGGACGTGTTGCGTCTGGCGGTGATTGTGGCTTTCCCTTCCATTAGCCTTGTGCTGGTGCACTGGATGCGCTGAAGGCCCACCAGCAAGCCAGGCCCTTACCCAGGATGCATGAGGCCGCCCCTTAAGCCCTGGGTGGGTCGGCTGCTGCCAGTCGGCAGAATTTCTGCAAGGTCTGCTTCTAGCCTTTTGAGGTCATCCAAACATAAGACGTTATGTGGGTGATCACAAATCCTGCTCGCCTTCTCGTGTGTCGTCGTCCTCTGACGCAGGAATTTTTTGATCAATCTTTTCCATGTTGTCCAGCAGCTTCAGAAAGTAATGAAGGGTGTGGGCCATGTCACCCATCGAGAAATCCTGCAGAGCCTGCTCGTAATAGGCTTTGATCTTGGGTTGCGCCAGATCCATCCAGACATGACGACCCGACTCGGTCATCACCACCAAACGCGAGCGGCGGTCACGCCCGTCGGTGCTCATCTCGATGTGGCCATCGCGCGTCATCCGGGTGATCAGGCCTGACAAGTTTTGCCGGCTGACCATCAGATAGCGCGCCAGCTCCCCCACGCCCATGCCTTGCGCCGCCTCGGGCCGCGACAGCGCACCGAGCACTGCCCATTGCTGTGTGGTCAGGCCTTCATCCTGAACTGCGCGGCTGCCGGTTTTATGCAACATGTTGGCACACTGATACAGTTTGAAGAAAATTCGATTAGCAAGTTCCATGCGAGCGTCTTTGGTCTGTGGCATAGGGAAAACGATAGGTTATTGAACACGAAAAAGACTTGAAGAGGAACGTGGGAAAACCCTAGAATAAGTCAACATGTTGTCATATGTTCGATATTCAGAGTTTTCCAATCCATTTCAATTCACGGAGAAAGTCATGAAAGACCTCAAAGGCAAAACAGCGATTGTGACCGGTGGCGGTGGCGGTATTGGCGGGGCCACTTGCCGCCGTTTTGCCGAAGAAGGCGCTCAGGTTGCGGTGTTTGATATGAACCTGGAAGCCGCCCAGAAAGTCGCTGACGGCATCGTGGCCGCTGGTGGCAAGGCTCAGGCTTTTGCCTGCAACATCACCGACCGTACCCAGGTCGATGCGGCAGTCGCGGCTGCTGAGGCTCAGCTGGGCCCCATCGATATCTTGGTCAACAACGCGGGTTGGGACATCTTCAAGCCTTTCACCAAAACCGTGCCCGCCGAGTGGGACAAGTTGATCGCCATCAACCTCACAGGCGCTTTGCACATGCACCACGCTGTGTTGCCCGGCATGGCCGCACGCTGCACTGGCCGCATCGTCAACATCGCCTCAGACGCGGCCCGTGGCGGTTCGTCCGGCGAAGCCGTTTACGCCGCTTGCAAGGGCGGCCTGGTCGCTTTGTCCAAAACCCTGGCACGCGAGCACGCACGCCACAACATCACCGTCAACGTGGTCTGCCCCGGCCCAACCGATACCGCCTTGCTGGCCGGTTTTGCCGAAGGTGCTTCTAACCCCGAAAAACTCATGGACGCCTTCAAGAAGGCCATCCCGCTGGGCCGCCTGGGCCAGCCCGATGACCTCGCCGGTGCCATCGTCTTCCTGAGCAGCGCCGACGCGGCCTTCATCACCGGTCAGGTCCTGAGCGTCTCGGGCGGCCTGACCATGCACGGCTGATCCATCACCCCCATTCAACCGGAGAAACACATGCAATTCGAAGACATCCTGTACGAAAACCGCAACGGCGTGGCCTGGATCACGATCAATCGCCCCGACAAGATGAACGCCTTTCGCGGCACCACCTGCGACGAAATCATCAAGGCCCTGAACAAAGCCGGTTACGACCGCGACATCGGCTGCATCGTGCTGGCCGGCGCCGGTGACCGGGCGTTTTGCACCGGCGGCGACCAGTCGGCCCACGACGGCAACTACGACGGCCGCGGCACGATCGGTCTGCCCATGGAAGAGCTGCACACCGCGATCCGCGACGTGCCCAAACCCGTGATCGCCCGTGTGCAAGGCTTTGCGATCGGTGGCGGCAACGTGTTGTGCACCATCTGCGACTTGACCATCTGTTCTGACAAGGCCATCTTTGGCCAGGTCGGCCCCAAGATGGGTTCGGTCGACCCCGGTTACGGCACCGCCTTCCTAGCCCGTGTGGTCGGCGAGAAAAAAGCCCGCGAAATCTGGTACCTCAACAAGCGCTACTCCGGCCAGGAGGCCGTGGACATGGGCCTGGCCAACATTTGCGTGCCGCACGAGCAGCTCGACGCCACCGTGCAGGAGTGGGCCGAGACCATTTGTGAACGCAGCCCCACCGCCATTGCCATTGCCAAGCGCAGCTTCAACATGGACACCGCCCACCAGTCGGGCATTGCGGGCATGGGCATGTACGCGCTCAAGCTGTACTACGACACCGAAGAGTCGCGTGAAGGCGTGAAGGCTTTGCAAGAAAAGCGCAAGCCCGACTTCCGCAAGTACGCCAAGTAAACGCTCAGACAGAGGACGTCAGATGAACCCGAACCCCTACATCAACGAAGACCTGCAGGCATTGGCCGAAACCGTGCGCCGCTTTGCCGATGAGAAAATCAAACCCGGTTTTCTGGAGCGCGACAAAACGCGCGAGTTTGACCTCGCCTTGCTGCGCGAGATGGGCGATTTGGGCTTCATCTGCCCCGAAGTCCCCGAAGAATTTGGTGGCTTGGGCATGGGCTGTGTGGCCGCAGGCGTGATCCACGAGGAAATTGCACGCGCCGACCTGAGTTTTTCTTACCTGAACCTGTTGGCATCGCTGAACAGCCAGATCCTCTACAAGTACGGCAAGCCCGAAGTAGTGCGCCCTTGGCTCGACAAGATCCGTGAAGGCCGCGCCATCTGCGCCATCGCCCTGACCGAACCGCGCGGCGGCTCGGATGCAGCCAACCTGCGTTTGCGGGTCGAGCGCGACGGTGACTTTTACGTCATCAATGGCGAAAAAACTTCCATCTCGGCCGCAGACCAGGCCGACATCACGGTGGTTTTTGGCCGCACGGGCAAGCCCGAAGATGGCGCACACGGCGTGACCGCGCTGCTGGTGCCCATGGACACGCCGGGCCTGACCACCAGCCGCTTTGACTGCCATGGTCAGCGCTCGATCGGTCGGGGTTCCATCTTCTTCGAGAACGTGCGTGTGCCTGTGAGCCACCGGCTGGGCGACGAGAACAAGGGCTTTGTGCAGGTCATGCACGGCTTTGACTATTCGCGCTCGCTGATCGGCCTGCAATGCCTGGCTGTGGCGCGTGCGGCGCTCGACGAAGCTTGGGAATACATCACCCAGCGTCAGGCCTTTGGCCAGCCGCTGTCGGCTTTTCAGGGCGTGACCCATCCATTGGCCCAGTACGACACCGAAGTGGAAGGCGCACGCCTGGTCTGCCTGCAAGGCCTGTGGCTCAAGGACCAGGGTCTGCCCCACTCCGCCGAGGCCGGCATGGCCAAGTGGTGGGGCCCGAAGTTGGCCTACGACGTGATCCACCAGTGCCTGCTGTGCTTTGGCCATGGCGGCTACGACCGCGGCCTGATGGAGCAACGCCTGCGCGATGTGCTGGGCTTTCAGATTGGGGACGGGACCGCCCAGATCATGAAAACCATCATTGCACGCACCCGTGCAGGCCGCAAAAACGTGCCTGCCTGATTTACCCCAAAAACAAAAATATTTCACCTACCCACAAGGAGACAAACATGGAATTCGATGCCGTTTTATTGCCCGCCCGCCGCGAACGCATGATCGCCCAAGGCCTGTGGCACGACCGCACCATCAACGGTGAGCTCGACGCCTGCGTCGCGGCCTGCCCCGAAAAACTGGCGCTGACCGCCTACCGGGTCGAAGCCGATGATCTGCGCCGATTCACCTACCGTGAACTGGCGCAGATGGTCGACCGGGTGGCTGTGGGATTGGCCCGCTTGGGCGTGCAAAAGAACGACATCGTGGCCTGCCAGTTGCCCAACTGGTGGCAGTTCACAGTGACCTACCTGGCGTGCTCGCGCATCGGTGCTGTCATCAACCCATTGATGCACATCTTCCGTGAGCGTGAATTGAATTTCATGCTCAAACACGGCGAGGCCAAGGTCATCATCGCGCCGAAAGCCTTTAGGGGTTTTGACTTCGAGCAGATGATCACTGCCATCCAGCCCGGCCTGCCGCATCTGAAACACGTGGTGGCGATTGACGGCCAAGGCCCCAACAGCTTCGAAGCCCTGCTGAGTGGCCCCGCGTGGGAAAACGAGCCAGATGCCGCCGCTATTTTGAGTGCGCAACGCCCTGGTCCGGACGACATCACCCAGCTCATCTACACCTCGGGCACCACAGGCGAACCTAAAGGCGTGATGCATTCGGCCAACACCGTGATGGCCAACATCATTCCTTATGCACAGCGTTTGCAATTGGGCGCCGAAGACGTGGTGCTCATGGCCTCACCCATGGCGCACCAGACAGGTTTCATGTACGGCCTGATGATGCCCATCATGCTCCAGGCCAGCGCCGTGCTGCAGGACATCTGGGAGCCCAAGAAGGCGGTCGAGGTGATCAACGCCGAAAAAGCCAGCTTCACCATGGCTTCAACGCCGTTTCTGACCGACTTGACGCGCGTGGTGACGGAAAATAAAACACCGGTGCCCAGCCTCAAGACTTTCCTGTGTGCTGGCGCCCCGATACCTAGCCCACTGGTGGAGCAAGCTCGCGCTTCACTGGGCACCAAAATCGTGTCAGCCTGGGGCATGAGTGAAAACGGGGCCGTCACACTGATCCGGCTCGATGATCCCGATGAACGTGCCTTCAACACAGATGGCCTGCCCCTGCCCGGGGTTGAGCTCAAGGTGGTGGAAGCGGACGCCTCGGGTCCTGCACTGCCTGCAGGCACGCAAGGCAAGTTGTATCTGCGTGCCTGCTCCAACTTTGGCGGATACCTCAAGCGACAGCACCTCAACGGCACCGATGCCGAAGGCTGGTTTGACACAGGCGATCTGGCCCGTATCGACGAGCAAGGCTACGTACGCATCACCGGGCGCAGCAAGGACGTGATCATCCGAGGCGGCGAAAACATCCCGGTGGTCGAGATCGAGTCGCTGCTCTACAAGCACCCTGCAGTGGCCTTGGTCGCCATCGTAGCCTACCCCGACGAACGCCTGGGCGAACGGGCTTGCGCCGTGGTGGTGCCCAAGCCCGGTCAAACCTTCGACATGCCCACCATGGTCGCTTACCTAAAGGAACAAAAGGTCGCCATCCAGTACATCCCAGAGCGGCTGGAAGTTCGCCAGAGCATGCCGTCCACCCCATCCGGAAAGATCCAGAAATTCAAGCTGCGCGAGGATTTGCGCGACGGTGCAGCTTAAGACAAAGCGCTCAACTTTCAACCACCCCATCAGGAGACAAACCATGACATCCACACCACGTTTTCAACTGCGCCGCACCTTGACGGTCGCCGCCCTTTCCCTGCTCGGCCTGGGTGCCAGCGTCAGCAGCCATGCACAGGCCTGGCCCAGCAAGCCCATCCGCATCGTGGTCGGTTTTGCCCCCGGTGGCACGACCGATGCCATGGCGCGACTGGTCGCTCAAGGCTTGACCGAGAGCTTGGGCCAGTCTGTCGTCATTGACAACAAGCCCGGAGCCAGCGGCAACATTGCAGCCGCAGAGGTGGCTCGCGCAACCCCTGATGGTCACACCTTGTTCATCTCACCCACATCGGTAGAAACCGTCAACCCGCACCTCATCAAATCCAACTTGCTGCCCTCCCGCGACCTCACCCCGGTCAGTGGCATCGGTAAATCGCAAATGTATTTGGTGACCAAGCCACAAAGTACAGCCAAAGATGTGCGCGAACTGGTCGCACAGGCCAAGTCCGGAAAATTGGCCTACGCCTCAGCCGGTGCTGGCACGCCCCCCCACCTGGCTTGCGAACTGTTCAAACAGGCCACCGGCACCAACATCCTGCACGTGCCCTACAAAGGGGCCGCACCGGCACTGCAAGACGTTCTGGCAGGTCAAGCCGACATGGTGTGCGACCCGGGCATTGCTTTCCCGCACATCCGCACGGGCAAGGTCAAATTGCTGGCGGTGGTGAGTGAGAAGCGCTCACCCTTTTTCCCCGATGTGCCCACCGTGGCTGAGCAAGGTTTCAAAGGGGCCAATCTGGACATTTGGTTTGGCATGTGGACACCGAACGGCACCCCCGCCGAGGTCATCGCCCGTTTGAACCGTGAGGTCGCCAAGGCCTTGGCATCGCCCACACTGAAGGCCCGCTACGCCGATCTGGGCGGCGAGAACGTTGCGCTGGACACGGCCGAATTCAAGGCGCTGCTGGCCAACGAAGGCAAAGTCCTGGGCGCTTTGATCCGCGACCAGAAAATCACCGTCGAGTAAGCTGGAGCGCGCGATGTCCGAGTCCCCCATCCTGAGCACCCGGCACGGCCGTGTCGGTGTCATCACCCTGAACCGGCCCGCGCAGCTCAATGCGCTCAACGACGCCTTGATGGACGCACTGGGCCAGGCGCTGCTGGGTCTGGATGCGGACCCGGACATTGGCGCCATCGTCATCACCGGCAGTGACAAGGCGTTCGCCGCCGGTGCCGACATCGCCGTGATGGCCGACTGGTCCTACATGGATGTTTTTCAAAGTGGCTTCATCACCCGCAATTGGGAAACCATCCGCCAAGTGCGCAAGCCCGTCATTGCGGTCGTAGCCGGTTACGCCATGGGCGGCGGTTGCGAGCTGGCACTGGCTTGCGACATCGTGATCGCGGCCGAGTCGGCGCAGTTTGCCCTGCCCGAAATCAAGCTGGCCATGCTGCCCGGCGCCGGAGGGACCCAACGACTGCCGCGCGCCATTGGCAAAGCCAAAGCCATGGACATGTGCCTCTCGGCCCGCATGCTGAATGCCGATGAAGCCGACCGCTACGGCCTGGTCTCGCGCGTGGTGCCTGATGCCGAGCTGCAGGCCGTGACGCTGAAGCTGGCCACGCAGATTGCTGGCTACTCGCTGCCCGCCTTGATGGCCATCAAGGAGTCGGTCAACCGCGCCCACGAGGCCAGCCTGACAGAAGGCATTTTGTTCGAGCGCCGTGCGCTTCACGCCCGCTTCGCCAGCGCCGACGCCCATGAAGGCATGCACGCCTTCCTCGACAAACGAAAACCCGTTTTCCAGCACCGTTAACCCCACTTAGACCATGGCCCTCGACTCCGAATCCTTTGATCTCCTGCTGCCCACCTTGCAGCGCTTCATCCGCGAGCGCCTGATCCCAGCCGAAAACCACCTCGAAGAGCACGACGACGTGCCACTGGACATCGTTCAGGACATGAAAGACATGGGCCTGTTTGGTCTGACCGTGCCCGAGGAATTTGGCGGCATCGGTCTGTCGGTCAGCCAAGAGGTGCTGGTCAACTACGAACTCGGCCGCACTGCGCCCGCTTTCCGCTCCGTATTTGGCACCAACATCGGCATCGGCTCGCAAGGCATCTTGATGGACGGCACGCCCGAGCAAAAAGCCGCCTACCTGCCCCGCGTGGCCAGCGGCGAGCTGATCATGTCCTTCGCCCTGACCGAGCCCGATGTCGGCACCGACGCCGCCTCGCTCAAAACCCGTGCCGAACTTGACGGTGACCACTATGTACTCAACGGCACCAAGCGCTACATCACCAACGCGCCGCGTGCCGGTGCCTTCACCCTGATGGCTCGCACTGGCGGCCCGGGGGCCAGTGGCGTGTCAGCCTTCATCGTGCCGGCCGACCTGCCAGGTATCAAGCTGGGCAAGCCCGACAAGAAAATGGGCCAACGCGGCACCAAGACCTGCGACGTGATTCTGGAGAACGTGCGTGTGCCCGCCGCCAACATCATCGGCGGTGTGCCCGGCCAAGGCTTCAAGACCGCCATGAAAGTGCTGGACCGTGGACGTCTGAACATCTCGGCCGTCTCCTGCGGCCTGGCCTCGCGCATCCTGGACGAAGCCCGCACCTACGCCCGCGACCGCAAACAGTTTGGCAAACCGATTGGCGAGTTCCAACTGATCCAGGCCATGTTGGCCGACAGCCAAGCCGAGCTGCTGGCGGGTTGGTCGCTGGTCAAGGACGTGGCCGCACGCTTTGACCTCAAGCCGCCGCATGTGTCCGACCCCGAAATTTCGATGCAGGTGTCATGCGCCAAGCTGTTCTCCACCGAGATGGTGGGCCGCGTGGCCGACCGCGGCGTGCAGATCCACGGTGGCGCGGGCTACATCAACGAATACCCAGTCGAGCGCTTTTACCGCGACGCCCGCCTGCTGCGCCTGTACGAAGGCACCACGCAGGTGCAGCAAATCATCATCGGCCGCGAACTGTTGCGCGCGGCCTGACACCAGACCTTTAACCCTGAGAATTCCTATGGCCAACCCTCAAAACACATTCAACTGGGAAGACCCCTTCAACCTCAGCGCCCAGCTCACCGACGACGAGCGCCAGGTGCAAGACGCCGCCCGCGCCTATTGCCAAGAAAAGCTGCTGCCCCGCGTGAAAGACGCGTTCCTGAATGAAACCACTGATGTGTCCATCTTCCGCGAGATGGGCGAGCTGGGCCTCTTGGGCCCCACCATCCCCGAGCAGTACGGCGGCGCGGGCCTCAACTATGTGTGCTACGGCCTGGTCGCTCGCGAAGTCGAGCGCGTGGACTCGGGCTACCGCTCCATGATGAGCGTGCAGTCATCCTTGGTGATGTTGCCCATCAACGACTTTGGCTCTGAAGCCCAAAAACAAAAATACCTGCCCAAGCTGGCGCGTGGCGAGTGGATCGGCTGCTTTGGCCTGACCGAACCCAACCACGGCTCCGACCCGGGCAGCATGATCACCCGTGCCAAAAAGGTGGACGGCGGCTACAGCATCAGCGGCGCCAAGATGTGGATCACCAACAGCCCGATCGCTGACGTGTTTGTGGTCTGGGCCAAAGACGACGGCGGCCAGATCCGTGGCTTCATTTTGGAAAAAGGCTGGAAAGGCCTGAGCGCCCCCGCTGTGCACGGCAAGGTTGGCCTGCGTGCTTCGATCACCGGCGAGATCGTCATGGACGAAGTCTTCTGCCCTGAAGAAAACGCCTTCCCTGAAGTGCGCGGCTTGAAAGGCCCCTTCACTTGCCTGAACAGCGCCCGCTACGGCATCGCTTGGGGCGCCTTGGGTGCCGCCGAAGACTGCTACGCTCGTGCCCGCCAGTACGTGATGGACCGCCAGCAGTTTGGCCGCCCCTTGGCCGCCAACCAACTGATCCAAAAGAAACTGGCCGACATGCTGACCGAAATCAGCCTGGGCCTGCAAGGCTGCCTGCGCCTGGGCCGCATGAAGGACGAAGGCACCGCGTCGGTGGACCTGACCTCCATCCTCAAGCGCAACAGCTGCGGCAAAGCCCTGGACATCGCCCGCATGGCACGCGACATGATGGGCGGCAACGGCATCAGCGCCGAATACGGCGTGGCCCGCCACTTGGTGAACCTGGAAGTGGTCAACACCTACGAAGGCACACACGACGTGCACGCTTTGATTTTGGGCCGTGCCATCACGGGTATCGCGGCATTCGCTAACTGATTCACAAGGAGTCAAGCCATGAAAATTCTCGTTCCCGTCAAGCGGGTGGTGGACTACAACGTCAAGGTTCGTGTCAAGTCCGATGGTTCGGGCGTGGACATTGCCAACGTGAAGATGAGCATGAACCCCTTTGACGAGATCGCCGTCGAAGAAGCCGTGCGTCTGAAAGAAAAAGGCCTGGCCACCGAAGTCATCGCGGTGTCTTGCGGCGTGACCCAGTGCCAGGAAACCCTGCGCACCGCCATGGCCATTGGTGCCGATCGTGGCATTCTGGTGGAGACCCCCGCTGACTTGGACCTGCAGCCATTGGCTGTGGCCAAGCTGCTCAAGGCTTTGGTGGACAAAGAGCAACCCGGTCTGATCATTCTGGGCAAACAAGCCATTGACGACGATTGCAACCAGACGGGCCAGATGCTGGCCGCTTTGGCCGATCTGCCCCAGGCCACTTTTGCCTCCAAGGTCGACATCGTGGATGGCAAAGCACAAGTGACCCGAGAGATCGATGGCGGCCTGGAAGTGCTGAGCATCAGCCTGCCAGCGGTGGTGACCACCGACCTGCGCCTGAACGAACCACGCTACGTGACCTTGCCCAACATCATGAAGGCCAAGAAAAAGCAGCTTGACACCTTCAAGCCTGAAGACCTAGGCGTGGATGTGGCCCCCCGCATCAAGACCCTGAAAGTGGCAGAGCCTGCCAAGCGCAGCGCTGGCATCAAGGTGCCCGATGTGGCCACGCTGGTGGACAAGCTCAAGAACGTGGCCAAGGTCATCTGACCATCCAAGGAAATCTCATGACTTCTCTCGTTATTGCCGAACACGACAACGCCTCCATCAAGGGCGCAACTCTTAATACGATCACGGCCGCTGCCGCTTGTGGTGGTGATGTGCATCTGCTGGTGGCGGGCCACAATGCCGCTGCTGCTGCGCAAGCTGCTGCCCAAATCGTGGGTGTATCCAAAGTGATCCACGCTGACAGCCAAGCCTTGGCCCATGGCCTGGCCGAGAATGTCGCAGCCCAGGTGCTGGCGATTGCTGGCAACTACAGCCACATCCTGTTCCCAGCAACCGCTGCAGGCAAGAACGTGGCCCCCCGCGTGGCCGCCAAGCTCGATGTGGCGCAAATCAGCGATGTGACGAAAGTCATCTCGGCCGACACCTTCGAGCGCCCCATCTACGCGGGCAACGCCATGGCCACCGTGCAAAGCACCGACGGCACCAAAGTCATCACCGTGCGCACCACCGGCTTTGACGCCGCAGTCGCCACGGGGGGCAGTGCCGCGGTGGAAAGCGCCGCAGCCCAAGCCGACAGCGGTAAGAGCAGCTTCACGCGCAGCGAGATTGCCAAGAATGACCGCCCAGAACTGACCGCAGCCAAGATCATTGTGTCCGGTGGCCGCGCTTTGGGCAGCTCGGAAAAGTTCAACGAAGTGATGACGCCCTTGGCCGACAAACTGGGCGCCGCCATCGGTGCCAGCCGCGCAGCGGTGGACGCTGGTTACGCTGCCAACGACCTGCAAGTGGGTCAGACCGGCAAGATCGTGGCGCCTCAGTTGTATGTTGCTTGCGGCATTTCGGGTGCGATCCAGCACTTGGCGGGCATGAAGGATTCCAAGGTGATCGTGGCGATCAACAAAGACCCCGAAGCGCCGATCTTCAGCGTGGCCGACTTTGGCCTCGAAGCCGATTTGTTTGCGGCTGTGCCTGAACTCGTACAGCAGGTCTAAATCACTGCGAAAGCGGTCATTGGTTATCTAACGACAAACTTCTACTGTGTGTCGGCAGTAGGCGTTCGCACCAACAAGAGCGGCCCTTCATCGCTTTGCTGCGATCATGAACTTTGACCATGTCAGTTTTTCCTGAAACCGGTCAGCGGTGATGCAGGGTGTCGTGTGTTCGACTGACTGCAATCGCTGCAAGTGGGTCATTCAACCCAAAGCCAAAGTAGGTGGATACAAAGTACAAGGCTCAATGCGCCACGCCTACAAGGTTGAATGATCGAGCTTCAGCAGTGGCTCGGGCGTTTTGTGAGAGCCGAACGCCCGGGCATAGGCGCAGCTGAACTCTGCACCCACCAACACGATCTGGGCTGAAAAGTAGACCCACAACAGCACCACCACGAGCGAGCCGGCCGCGCCGAAACCCGACGCCACACCGCTGCGGCCGATGTAGGCGCCCATCAGGAACTTGCCGCCCGTGAACAGCAAGGCCGCGATCAAAGCGCCGAGCCAGACATCGGAGACCCGCACACGCTGGCGAGGCATGACCTTGTAGATCAGGCCGAACATGGTGGCCACGAGCAGGAAGCCACCGATCGCATTGCCCGCCTGCACAACACCCTGCCAGCCGCCGAAGAAGGGGTCGAGGCTTCGGCCCATGGCCGCGAACATGGCACTGGTGACCAGCGACACGATGAGCAAAAACCCCAAGGCGAGGATCATGCCGAATGCCATCAAACGGGCCTGAACGAGCGTGAGCCAGCCGCTCTTGCGCAAGCGTTCCGGCACACCCCAGATGCGGTCGAGCGCATCTTGCAGTTCGGCAAACACCGTGGTGGCACCGACGAACAGCAACACCAAGCCCACAGCGGTCGCCGTCAGGCCCTCGGTGGGTTCGCGCACGCTGCTCAACAGGCCCTGAACGGCATCCGCACCGACATCACCCATGAGGTCCTTCAGCTGCGCCTGGATCTCACCGCGAGCGGCGTCCTCACCGAACACCAGACCGGCCACCGACACCACGATCAGCAGCAGCGGTGCCAACGAAAACAGGGTGTAGTAGGCCAATGCAGCCCCCATGCTCGGCACATAGTCGTTAAGCCAGGCGTTGGCAACCTGTTTGAACAATCCCCACCACGCCTTGATTGGGATGTTCGTTTGGGACATTCACACTCCAATGAGCAAAGGGTGAGTCAAGTTAGCGCCCAAACTGCCCGCGGTCTGTTCGCTGTCCAACCCACGGGTTCGCGCGGGTGGTGGCACCGCCTGCACGCTGGATGTCATGGCTCTGGCGGATCGCGTAACCGGTTTGAGGAAGATGTGAAGATGTGGGGTCATCTTGGGAATAGGTCAACGGCGGCTGCAGGCCTGAATCAGTTAGCCACCCTAATTGGGGTGCCGTCAATTTTTTAGGGTCGGCTTGAGGCTGGTAGCGGTCATTCACAGGTCGAAGCCAATGAAACGCTCAATTGCGCCTGTAAACACTGCAAGGCTGACCCGTCCAGCGTTTGAATGCTCGCTGAAAAGTGGGACTGTCACTGAAACCCAGCTCGCTGGCCAGTTGCACCAGGGACACGTTGGATGACGACAACCTTGAGATCGCCAAGTCGCGTCGCAGATCATCCTTGAGCCATTGCAGGGAAGTGTGCTCCGCCGTCAGGTGGCGCTGGAGGCTGGAGGAAGAGGTGTGCAGTTTGTCGGCCACTTCTTCCAGAGTCAGCCATCGGGGGTAACTGCTCATCAGGCAGTTGCGCACTTTCTGCCCGGTGTGGCCAAAATGGCGGGGGGGCGAAATGATTTGGGTGTAGGCATCGGTGAGGAAGGTGCGCAGCGCAGGCTCGTCCCTGCTCACAGGGGTCTGCAGTTCCGTTATTCCAAACCAGAAACCGAAAGCGTCTTGCTGATAACGCCGAGTGGCTGGAAAAATGAACTGGTACATCTCGTGGTGACCGGGGTCGGCGTAGGCGAAATCGAAGTGCCGGATCGGCAAGGGCGAATTCAAAAGCCATGCTGACAGACGCCAAAGGACACGCACCATGGTCTCTTGCGCAAAAACTGGGATGTCTCGGGCCGGGTTGGCTGGTGCCATGTGCAAGCCCGCTTCTTGATGGTTCACTTGCAAGGAGAAAACAATGTCGTCTTGCAGTAGGTTAAGCGCCGAGCTCATGCGTTTGAGCGCACGCCGAAGGTCTGGCGCAGACAGGCCCTCGCGCGCGGTCAACGCGAAGCTGCCCGGCTTGAAAGGCCGGGAGAACAGGCCCAGGCATTCGTCTTTCAAGTCGTGCATCAATGCATAAAAAAGCGCTGCGTACTGGATGGGGGTAACCCCACGGTCGCCGGGGGTCCGTAGGGCTTTGGGGTCAATCCCGACCTGACGTAAATAGCCATCCAGATCGACATCCTTGCCTTCGAGGCCTGAAAGCAAGCCGAACACAAAGACAGGGGCAATATAGGCCCCCGGGTTTTCCCGGGGTTGTGTGAAGTTGAGGTCTTTTGCCATTGTCTTGAGGTGACAAGCTATCGCGATGAGGTACTGCTGAGTCTAGCATTTGAGCCATGCGAGCGGGCAGAAAAAGTCGGCTTGAAATCCATCAAGTGCAAAGGACTGGGCATGAAAAATGTGGTGTGCGTAGCAGGGGTCGGCATGGTGCCGTTCACCAAGCCCGGGGCCAGTGAGCCCTACCCCCAAATGGCCTCCAAGGCTGTCAAAGCCGCTCTGGCCGATGCGGGTCTGGACTACGCCAAAGTCCAGCAAGCTTATGTGGGCTATGTGTATGGCGACTCCACCGCCGGGCAGCGCGCCCTGTACGAAGTGGGCATGACGGGCATCCCCGTCGTCAACGTGAACAACAACTGCTCCACCGGTTCCACTGCGCTGTTTCTGGCGCGTCAGGCGGTGATGAGTGGCGCGGCCGACTGCGTGCTGGCGCTGGGTTTTGAGCAAATGAACCCAGGTGCCTTGGGTACGGTCTTTGCTGACCGGCCCAGCCCCTTCGAACACTTTGACGATGCCACGCAGATCCTGGTTGGCCGTAGCGAAATTCCTCTGGCGCTGCGTTATTTCGGCGGCGCAGGTCTGGCCCACATGGAAGAGTTTGGCACGCCCATGAGCACATTCGCCAAGATCCGCGCCAAGGCCAGCCGCCATGCGTCCAACAATCCCCTGGCGCTGTTTCGCACAGTGGTCACCGAAGAAGAGGTGATGAACGCCCCGGTGATGTGGCCCGGTGTCATGACGCGCCTGATGGCCTGCCCGCCCACCTGTGGCGCAGCAGCTGCCATCGTGTGTTCGGAAACCTTTGCCCGCCAGCATGGCCTGAGCACGGCCGTGCGCATTCGGGCTCAGGCCATGACCACCGACACGCCCGTCACTTTCGAGGCCCGCGACATGCGGGAAGTGGTGGGCTCCAGCATGGCCAAGGCCTGTGCCGATCAGGTCTATGCAGAAGCGGGCATCGGCCCTCAGGATATTCAAGTGGTCGAGCTGCATGACTGCTTTGCCCACAACGAATTGCTCAGCTATGAGGCGCTGGGCTTGTGCGAGCGCGGTGGTGCCCAGAAGTTCGTCGAAGACGGAGACAACACCTACGGCGGCAAGTTCGTGACCAACCCTTCTGGTGGCTTGCTGTCCAAAGGCCACCCGCTGGGGGCCACGGGGCTGGCGCAATGCACGGAACTGGTTCAGCAACTGCGCGGCCATGCCGACAAACGGCAGGTCGAAGGCGCTCGCATCGCCCTGCAACACAACCTGGGTTTGGGGGGCGCCTGTGTGGTCACCCTTTATGAAAGGACTTCCGCATGATCGACAAGAAATTCATCGGCTACCAGCTCAAGCCGTCCAGCCTGTACATGGACCGCACACGCCTGCAGTTCTTTGCCAAAGCGATTGGCGAACAAGACCCGGTGTACACCGATCCGGCTGCGGCCCAGGCGGCAGGTTACCCCGATCTGCCCGCACCGCCCACCTTCATGTTTGCAGCCGAGCTCGACAGCGGCGCGAACGACCAGCTTTTGATGGATCTGGACATTCCCCTGACCAAGCTGCTGCACGGTGAGCAATCGTTTCGTTACTTCAAGCCGGTGTGTGCGGGCGACACGGTGAATGTCCAGTCGACCATCACCGACATTTACGACAAAAAAGGCGGGAAGCTGGAGTTTGTTGTCAAGGATTCGCGTGCAACCAACCAGAAGGACGAACTCGTGGCCCAGATGCGAACGGTTTTGGTCGTGCGTCATTGAAACAAGAGGGAAAAAACATGCCATCCAACATTCGCGTGGGCGACCAGCTGCCCGCATTGCAACTCGGACCGGTCAACCGCACCACATTGGCGCTGTTTGGCGGGGCCTCGGGCGACCACAACCCCATCCACATCGACATCGACTTTGCCCGTCGTGCGGGCATGCCCGATGTGTTTGCGCAAGGCATGCTGGGCATGGCCTGGCTGGGGCGGCTGATCACGCAGTGGATTCCCCAAGGGCAGTTGCGCCAATACGACGCAAGGTTCGCGGGCATCACCCATTTGGGCAACACCATCACCTGCACGGGAGAAGTGGTGGAACTGATGGAGCTCGATGGCGAGGCCTGTGCCCGCATCGCATTGACTTCGTCCAACCAGTTTGGACAAAACAAGATCATGGGCGAGGCCATTGTGGCCCTGGCCTGAAGAAAACAAAAGGAATATCAGTCATGACCAAAAAACTCGAAGGCAAAGTTGCGCTCATCACCGGTTCGGGGCGTGGCATCGGCCGCTCGATTGCACTCAAGCTGGCCGCTGAAGGCGCGCGCGTTGTCATCAATGATCTGGACGCAGCACCTGCTCAGGAAGTGGTGGATGAAATCCGCAAAGCTGGCGGTCAGGCCGTCGCCTGCGTGGGCAGCGTGACCGCACCTGATTTCGCCGAACGCTTTGTGGGCACTGCGGTCAGTGAATTCAAAGGCTTGGACATCATCGTCAACAACGCGGGCTACACCTGGGACAACGTGGTGCAGAAGATGACCGACGAGCAGTGGTACGCCATGATGGACGTGCATCTGACCGCGCCGTTTCGCATTCTGCGCGCCGCGCAACCGGTGATCCGTGCACTGTCCAAGCAAGAAAAAGACGCTGGTCAGACCGTGGTGCGCAAAGTGGTGAACATTTCTTCGGTCGCCGGTTTGTTTGGCAATGCCGGGCAAACCAATTATTCGACGGCCAAAGCCGGTATCACGGGCATGACGATGACGCTGGCCAAGGAGTGGGGCCGCATGAATGTCACGGTCAACTGCGTGGCCTACGGCTTCATCAAGACCCGCCTGACCGTGAGCGCCGAAAGCGACTCGACCGCCAACATCGATGGCCGCGACATCAAGGTGGGGGTCAACCCCGACCTCATGGCCGCCATGGAGCGCATGATTCCGCTGGGGCGTGGGGGGTCGCCCGACGAAGCTGCTGGCGCGGTGTACCTGCTATGCATTCCCGAGTCCGACTACATCAGCGGCCAGACACTGATGTGCAGCGGTGGATTGACGGGGATCTGAGGCCATGAACATGCTGCCCCAGTTGCACCGCCACGCCTGGATGGATGCCGACATCGAGGCTTTCCGGGATCAGGCACGGCGCTACATCGAGCGCGAATTGGTGCCGCACATGGACGAGTGGCGTCGCCAGGGCTTCATCCCGCGCGAGGTCTGGCGGCCCTTTGCCGAACTGGGTTTCCTGCTCCCCGAGCTGCCCGAGATCTACGGTGGTGCCGGGGCCAACCTGGCCTACCAATTGGTGGTACAGGACGAGCTGGCCCGCGCTGAGGTGCCTGCCAACACGGCGGTGCACTCCATTGCCGTGCATTACATCCTGGACTACGGGACCGAGGCACAAAAGCAGCGCTGGCTGCCCAAGCTGGTCAGTGGCGAGCTGTTCGCTGGCATCGCCTTGACCGAGCCGGGCTGTGGTTCCGACCTGAAAGCGTTGCGCACCAAGGCGGTCAAGCAGGGCGATCAGTACGTGATCGACGGCGCCAAGACCTTCATCACGAACGGCTACATCGCCAACTTGCTGGTGGTGGCGGTGCGCACCGGAGGTGCGGGCAGTGGTGGTGTGTCTTTGATGGTTCTTGAGACCGAAAATTTGCCAGGCTTTCGGGTGGGCCGACGTCTGGAAAAACTGGGTCAACATGCCTCGGACACGGCCGAGCTGTTCTTTGATGGCGTTCGTGTCGATGCCGACCAACTGTTGGGCGAGCAAGAGGGCCTGGGCTTTCGCCAACTGATGAGCCAGCTGCCTTATGAACGCCTGTTGCTGGCCGTGCCTGCCGCTGCCGTGATTGAAAAAGCGCTGGAACTGACGGTGGACTACACGCGCAACCGCAAGGCTTTTGGGCAGAGCGTCTTTGACTTCCAAAACACGCGTTTCAAGCTGGCCGAGTGCGCCACGCTGGCCCACGTTGTGCGCAGCTTTGTGAACGACTGCGTGCAGCGCATGCTGGATGGCACCTTGGACAACGAAGCGGCCTACATGGCCAAGTGGTGGTGCACCGAGCAACAGGGCAAGGTGACGGACGAGTGCCTGCAGCTGTTTGGCGGCTACGGTTACATGGCCGAATACCCCATAGCCCGCCTGTACGCGGATGCACGCATCCAGCGCATTTACGGCGGCACCACCGAGATCATGAAAGACCTGATCGCCCGGAGGCTGGGTACATGAGCGCGCAGTTGAATGCCCCGCTGGTCGGTGTGCGCATCGTCGAGTTTGAAGGCATTGGGCCAGGCCCGCTGGCTGGACGCATGTTGGCTGGCCTGGGTGCCGAAGTTACCGTCATTGCCCGGCCACAGCAGGGGGTGGTCGCCGCGCAGTTGGCGGGCGGTGGCGACAACCCCATGCATGACGGCAAGACGGTCGTTCGCATGGACCTGAAACAAGAGGCATCTCGCCTCGATGCGCTGGCCATGGTGGCACAGGCCGATGCGCTGATTGAGGGCAATCGCCCGGGCGTGATGGAGCGCTTGGGATTGGGGCCTGCCGAGTGCGCCCGCGTCAACCCACGCATTGTGTATGGCCGCATCACTGGATGGGGGCAAAGCGGACCTTTGTCGCAAGCGGCCGGACACGATTTGAACTATGTGGCGCTGACGGGTTTGTTGGCCTTGTCAGCGCACCGCGGTGAGCGGCCTGTGGTGCCGCCCACGGTGGTGGGTGATGCCAGTGGTGCGCTGGGCCTGGCGTTTGGCCTGGTCAGCGCGGTGCTGGCGGCCCGCACCACCGGTCAGGGCAGCGTGGTGGATGCCGCCATTGTGGACATCGTGGCCATGCTGGGCGGCCTTGCGCACTGGATCCATGACAGCGGCCAGCTCGGCACAGAAAAGCCCAGCGCTTTTCACGATTCACCGTTTTACGATGTGTACCGCTGCGCCGATGGTGGCCACATCACTCTGGGGGCACTGGAGCCGCAGTTCTACGCACTGCTGATGAACAAGCTCGGTTTGTCGGACGTTCCGCTGGACAAGCAATACGACGTCAAGGACTGGCCCGTTTTGAAAGCCCGCATGACGGCCTTGTTTCTGACGCAGTCGCGACAGCACTGGTGTGCGTTTTTGGAGGGCACCGACGCTTGCTTTGCTCCTGTCTTGTCTCTCGATGAAGCAGCCCTTCATCCGCACAACGTCGCTCGCAGCACACTGACCCGGACCCCCTCGGGTGCGACACGCAGCCATGCCGCACCCCGGTTCACACCTTTGCCAGGAGTCACAAGCCCATGACTGATGCGCAGCGCCATTCGCCCATGCTGGAGGCTCGGGATATCACGCTCAAGTTTGGCGGTGTGACCGCGCTGGCCAACATCTCGATCGACATTGGCCATCAAGAGCTGGTGGCGCTCATTGGTCCCAATGGGGCTGGCAAGAGTTCTTTGCTGAATGTGCTGTCCGGCTTTTACCGCCCCAGCCAAGGTTCTGTGCGTTTTGAGGGCCAGGACATCGGGCGCTGGCCGGTGCACAGTGTGGCGCAAGCAGGCCTGGCCCGTACTTTCCAGGGCACACACTTGCTGCCTCACATGAGCGTGCTCGACAACATCCTGGTGGGTCGTTACATGCACATGAAAAGCTCACTGACCACCGCTTTTTTCTATTACCCGTTTGCGCACCGGGAAGAGCTGGCGCACCGCGCCGTGGCCGAAGAAATCCTGGATTTTTTGGAGCTCGAACACCTGCGGCACCACCCGGTGGGGACCTTGGGTTATGGCATGCGCAAGCGGGTGGATCTGGGACGGGCGCTGGCCATGGAGCCGCGCATGCTGCTGCTGGATGAACCCATGGCCGGTATGAACGTGGAAGAAAAAGAAGACCTCGCCCGTTTCATTCTGGACATCCGAGAGTCGCGTCAGATTCCGGTGGTGTTGGTGGAACACGACATGGGCGTGGTGATGGACATTGCCGACAGGGTGATCGTGCTCAATTTCGGCCGCAAGATTGCCGACGCCAGTCCAGCTGATGTGCAGCAAGACGAGCAAGTGATTGCCGCTTATCTGGGGGTGCACGCATGAGCGCAGACAAGCTATTCCCGCAGACCTTGCCGCAATGGTTGCTGCACAACGCCGCCACCCGCCCCGACGAGGTGGCGCAAAGGCACAAGCGCGATGGCATCTGGAAAGAATTCAGCTGGGCCGATGTGCGCGACGAGGTGCGCGAATTGGCCCTGGGTCTGCGTGCACGCGGCGTGCAGCGCGGCCAGACCGTGGTGTTGATGAGTGAAAACCGCCCCGAACTGTATTGGGCGGAATGGGCGGCTCAGGCCATAGGAGCCAAGGTCGTTGCCTTGTACCCGGACGCGACCGAAACCGAAGTGGACTATGTGGTGCAGGACGCGCAGGCGGTGTGCGTGTTTGCAGAAGACCAGGAGCAGGTCGACAAGGTACTGCCTTTGATGTCACGCTACACCGGCCTGCACACCGTGGTGTGGTGGGAGTCGGGCGGGCTCTGGTCCTATCGGCAAGATGGCCTTTTGGGGTGGGATGCTTTCAAGGCCCCGGCCCGACCCGCCAAGTCGGAAGATGCAGCCTGGTTTGAGCAGGTCATCGCTCAGGGACAAAGCAAGGATATTGCTTTGTTGTTGTACACCTCGGGCACGACCGGAGCGCCCAAAGGGGTGATCACGACACACGCATCGATGCTGCACAACGCCGACCTCATTGGTCAGTCGGTTCAGTTGCCTCAAGGCTGTGAATACCTGTCTTACATCCCGCTGTCCTGGGCCACGGAGCAGTGGGTGGGGGTCACCCTCGGCCTGATTCGCCCGATGCGGGTGAGCTTTGCCGAGCGGCCGGACCAGATTCAGGAAGCGATTCGTGAGCTGGCCTGCGAGATGGTGTTTTTTGGTCCACGGCAGTGGGAAAGCCTGGCAGCACGGGTGCATACCCGCATGCTGGATGCTCCGCCCTGGCGGCAAAGTGTGGTGGACTGGGGCCTGCGCATCGGTCGCTTGGCGCGTGCCGAGCAGATGGACACCACCCAACGCCCGTGGTGGGTGCGGGCGCTGTTGCCACTGGCCGATGCCCTGGTGCTGCGGCCACTGCGTGATCAGCTGGGGCTTCAGCGTGCCAAGATCGCTTTCACCGGCGGCGCGGCCGTCGCGCCCGACATCTTTCGTTTGTTTGCCGCCATGGGCGTGATGCTGCGCAACGTCTACGGTTGCAGTGAATTCGGCCTGGTCACGGTGCACCAAGGCAATCAGGCCAATCCCGAAACCATTGGCCAGTTGGTGCTCCTGCCCAGCGCCTGGGGCGAGCCCATGCAGTGGCGTCTGGCCCCCACCGGTGGGCTGGAGTTGCGTGGCGGTGCTGGGTTTGCGGGTTATTGGGGAAAGCCCGAAAAGAGCGCCGAAAAGATGAACGGTGAATGGTTTCAGACCGGTGATGCCGTGGGGCAGGGGCCGACACAGACCGAGCTGATCTATTACGACCGTGTCGAGCACATGAGCAGCCTCAAGGGCGGGCACACCTTTTCCAAGCAGTTCATCGAGGTGCGCTTGCGCTTTTCACCCTACATCCGGGAAGTGATGGTGGTGGGTGATGTCACCCGCGATAGCGTCACGGCACTGGTCAACATCGACGGCGATGTCTTTGGCCGTTGGGCCGAGCGCAAGGGGGTGTCTTTCACCACTTTCACCGACCTCTCGCAGCGTCCCGAGGTGTTGGCTCAGGTCGCGTCGGAAATCGCGCAGGTCAATCGAACCTTGCCAGAGGCGGCTCGCATCACCCATTTTGTGAACTTGCCCAAGGAGCTTGATGCCGACGAAGGTGAACTCACACGCACCCGAAAACTCAAACGCGATTTCATCGAGCAGCGCTATGGCCGCTTGATCGATGCCATGTACGCAGACCAGACCCAGGCCGCCATCGAGATTCCGATCCGCTATCAAGACGGACGAACGGGTGTGCTGCGTGCGGATGTCACCGTCGGGCGCATCGCCGCACAGCGGATTTCGGAGAACTGAACCCATGATCGACTTCTTCAACTACATCATCAACGGGTTCCTGCAAGGCCAGATCTACGCCTTGCTGGCGCTGGGCTTCATGGTCATTTACAGGGCCAGCAAGGTCTTCAACTTTGCGCAGGGTGAACTCATGATGCTGGGTGCCTACGCGGTCTGGACACTCACCATCGGTGCAGACCTGTCGCCCTGGCTGGCAATTCCATTGGCCTTCGTGTGCGCCATTGTTTATGGCTGGCTGATCGAGCGGCTGTTTTTTGAACGGCTGGTGGGGGAGTCGGTCTTTTCCATGGTGATGGTCACCATTGGTCTGGTGATCCTGATTCGCGGCATCGTGCTGGTGGTTTGGGGGCCTGCAGACCGTTCTTTTCCAGTGCTCTTGCCACCGGCTCCCCTGATCGTGGGGGACATGATCTTCCCCTCCAATCTGGTGATCGGTGCCTGTCTGACCTTGGTGGTGACTTTGGGCATGTCGTGGTTCTTCAACCGCACCCGTGCGGGGCTGACCCTGACGGCTGTGGCCGAAGAGCCCACCACAGCGATCTCGCTGGGCATCTCGGTCAAGCGTGCTGTCACCTTGGCCTGGATGATGGGCTCGGTCATTGCCACGGCGGGCGCCATCGTCTTGCTCACGGGCCGCTCCATCACCGTCCAAACGGCGGATGTGGCACTGGCTGCACTGCCTGTGGCCTTGCTGGCAGGCCTGGAATCCATTGGTGGGCTGATCTTGGCCGGTGCCATTGTGGGCATTGTTCAGGCTTTGGTGGCTGCTTATATTGATCCTGCGATCGGTGGCGCTGCGTCATCCATCGTGCCTTTTGTATTCATGCTGCTGATCTTGCTGGTGCGTCCCACCGGCTTGTTCGGTTGGCGCCATGTGGAGCGTGTGTGATGGACCCGTCTGGCGTTTTTTTTACCAACTATGCGGGCGACCGCTCCCTGATTCGTACGCGCGCGCAATGGGCCAGTCTTGTGCTTGTGGTGCTGGCCTTGGCGACTGCGCCATGGTGGGCATCCGACCGCTGGGTCAGCATCGGCTACACCACCTTCATCACGGCGGTGGCCGTGATCGGTCTGCAAATCTGCACCGGCTATGCGGGGCAGATCAACTTAGGGCAATCGGCGTTCATGGGGGTGGGTGCCTACGGCGCGGCTGTGGCCATGGGGGCCGGATGGGACGCGGCCGCGGCGCTGGTGATCGGGGGCGCTGGTGCGGCCCTGTTTGGCGTGATGTTTGGTTTGACGGCGGCGCGCATCAAAGGCTTTTACTTGGCACTCACGACCATCGCAGCGCAAGCCTTGTTCCACTTTCTGGTGCTGAATTTGCCTCAGTCCTGGCTGGGCGGTGCCGGTGGCTTGCATGTGGAATCCATTTCAGTGTTCGGCCTGTCCCTCGAAAACGACCGCGCCATTTACTGGTTTTCATTCGCTGTGCTGCTGATCATGACGGCGGGGGCCTTTGGCATCGTGCGCTCACGCCATGGCCGCAGCTTTGAAGCCGTGCGGGACGATGATGTGGCCGCCGGCATGATGGGCATACCCGTTGCCGCAACCAAGGCCCGGGCATTTCTGGTGAGCGCGTTTTTTGCCGGTGTGGCGGGCGGTCTGTGGGTGGTGGCCTTGCGCCATGTGTCCATCGAGCAGTTCACGCTCTTCAATGCCATCTGGATGATCGCCATGATGATTGTGGGCGGATTGGGCTCCATCGTCGGTGCGCTGATTGGCACCGTCATGATCCAGCTGGCCCGCGAGGGGGTAACCAGTCTGGGCCCGAGCTTCATGCAATGGGTGCCCTCATTGGGGCAAGACTTTGTCTTTGCCGCCATGAACGTCTTGTTGGGCACCGTCATCATTCTTTTCCTGCTTTTCGAGCCCAAGGGCGTGATGCACCGCATCCAGATCACCAAAAAGGCCTATCGACTCTGGCCCTTTCCGTACTGACCGTCATGGGGCGGCTTCTTTCACCACCACAGGAGACACACATGAGAAAACTGATGAATTGGACGGCACGCGCCGTGACGGCTGCAGGCATGGCTGCTGCAGCCATGGCCCCGGTTTCCGCGCAAACGGTTTACCAGGTGCCTGCCTTGTCGGATTACTCCGGCCCATTTGCCGCGATCATGCCGATGGTCGGACCCGGGCGCGAGGGCGTGGTGAACTGGTGGAATGCCGAAGTGGGCGCCAAGCTCGGCGTGAAGCTGGACATGAAAACCTATGACACGCGCTACGACACGGCCCAGACGGCCAGCCTCTGGCCCGGTGTGCTGGCCACCAAACCCCTGATTGGCTTGTCTTTGGGTGGGCCGGACGTAGCGGCTGTTCAGCAGCGCCTGCCGACCGACAAGGTGCCCATGATCTTGGGCTCTGCCGCCACAGGTTTCAGCTGGCGACCTAACCAGTGGGTCATGTCCACGCGGCCCACATTTGTGCATGAGTTCACCGGCTTCGTCGAGTGGTTCCAAAAGACCAAAGCCGGTGGCTCGCGCCCCGTCAAGGTGGCGATGTTCACCACCGAAGCTTCCCCCACTTTTGCCGATTTGGGCAAGGGCATCAACGCCTATGCCAAGGCCAACCCCACCAAAATCAATCTGGTGGAAATGGTCTATGTGGAGCCGCAGCCTGCGGACGTGACCCTGCAACTGCGCCGTGTTCTCAATGCCGGCGCTGAACTGATTTTGGTGCCCACCAATATCCAGCAGGCGGTGGCCGTCAAGCGGGCGATGCAGGCTTTGGGAAAGAACGTGCCCATGGCCTACAGCATTCACAACTCGCCAGCCATGCTGCAAAAACTGGTCGGTGGCATGGCCGCCATGGAGGGAGACTATGAGGTCCATTCCGGCGTGATCGCCACAGAGGAAGACAACGAGACCAAAAGGTTTTATGACATGTTGGTGGCCAAGTACGGCATGAAAGCACCCTGGCATTCGCTGACCACCGTGGGCATGAGCCAAGCCTTGGTCATGGTGCGCGCCGTCGAGACGGCTGCACGCAAGCATGGTGGTGACAAGCTGACCGGTGAGTTGCTTTACAAAACCCTGATTGATACCAACTTCTCAGGCAAAGACTTTTTTGGATACAGCGGTGGCGACATCGATTACTCGGTCGAAGCGCCGTTTCCAACCCGTGATCCACGCGTCAACATTGGCCAAGTGGTGGGGGGCAAGCTGACCACGTCGGCCACGCAGGTGCCCGTGCCCAAGCTTGCCAAGTGGTAAAGCAAGGCAGCTGCTGTGACTGAACCACTGATTGCACTCAACAACGTTGAGGTCCTGTACGCCGACGTGATCCTTTCACTGAAAGGCATCACGCTGGAGGTGGCGGCTGGCGGCTGTACGGTGCTGCTGGGCCCCAATGGCGCTGGCAAGAGCAGCACGCTCAAAACCATTTCCGGCATGCTGGATGTGGAGGAAGGGCGTGTGGCCTCCGGCAACGTGCGCATGTTGGGCCAAGAGGTCACCGGGCGCTCTGCCGAGCAGATGGTGGCCGATGGCGTGGTCCATGTGGTCGAGGGGCGCAAGGTGCTGCGCCACATGACGGTGGAGCAAAACCTCGTCGTGGGCGGGCATCGCCTGACACGCATGGCCGACGTGAAGCAGGGGCTGGAGCGGGTCTACGGCCTGATTCCCCGACTGGCTGAACTGAGAACCCGCACCGCGGGCTACCTTTCAGGTGGGGAGCAACAGTTGTTGCTGATCGGGCGCGCCATGATGGCGCAACCCCGACTGCTGATGATCGATGAACCTTCACTGGGCCTGGCGCCCATGATGGTCAGTGAAATTTTTGCGTTGCTTGCCAAACTGCGCCAGGAAGGTGTTTCTCTGCTCATTGTGGAGCAGCACGCCCAAGCCGCGCTGGACATTGCCGACCACGGCTACATCCTGGAAAACGGTCGCGTGGTGCTGGAGGGCACGGCCGCCGAACTGCGCGCCAATGAGGACATTCAGGAGTTCTATTTGGGCAAGCAGGCCAGCGGAGAACGGCGCAATTATCGCGAGGTCAAGCACTACCGTCGCCGCAAGCGTTGGTTGGGTTGAAGGCATGCCGACGCTTCACGGCATTGACTGGACGGCCGAGCCACGGGTGGGCAGCATCGTCCTCGATCGCGCAACACACCACAACGCTTTGGGATTCGACACCGCGTCCGCTTTGGCGCAGGCGATCGCTGAGGTGCTGGCCGCGCAACCGCGTGTGGTGGTCATCAAGGCACGAGGCCCCATTTTTTGCGCAGGGGGCGATATCCAGGAGTTCGCCAGCGCGGGTGATCAGTTGCCGCAGCTTGTCAATGACATCCTGGATCAACTCCTTCCGGCTTATTTGCAGCTGGCACAGGCGGCTTGCCCCGTTGTGTCCGTGGTGGGTGGACCTGTAGGCGGTGCGGGCATCGGTTTGGCCTTGTGTGGCGATTTCGTGCTGGCCAGTGACACCATGAAACTGCGCACAGGGTATTCAGCCATAGGCTTGTCCCCAGATGTCGGGGCGTCCTATTTTTTGGCGAGGCGCATCGGAGCTGTTCGAGCGCAGCAATGGTTGATGCTCAGTCAGGCCGTGGATGCACAGCGTTGCCTGGCTGCCGGTGCCGTCGATCAAGTCTTTCCTGCCCAAGAGCTGGAAGCTGCGGCTCAAGGGTTGGTCGGACAGTTGTGCCACTCTGCGCCTGCCTCATTGGCCGCCATCAAAAAACTGGCGACACAAGGGCCAGGCGTGTCCTTGCAGGACCACTTGCTGCTGGAGCAGCAATTGCTGAAAGCCTGTGCATCCACCTCGGATGCACGCGAGGGGATAGCCGCTTTCGTACAAAAAAGACCCGCTCTATTTAAGGGGCAGTGAGCGCCCGATTCTGAAGACGCCATTGAGATTCACAGATGACAACCATGCCAAACAGCCACAACACCATCATTGACCTGCTGGAGCGCAATGCCCGATCGCAGCCAGACAGCCCTGCGCTGATTTTCGAAGGCCACAGTTTCTCGCATGCCACTTTGCATCAAGCCGTGCAAAAACAGGCTGCAGCTTTGCATGCTGCCGGTGTCAGACGTGGCGATCGCGTGTTGGTGGTCAGCGGCAACCGCCCCGAGGTCTTGGTGTTGTTGGGCGCTGTGGCTTGGCTTGGAGCCATGCTGGTGCCGCTCAATCTTCGTCTGTCATCGGCTGAAATGGCCCAGCAAGCGCGTGATGCCAGTCCCTCCCTGCTCATTGTTGACGCAGGGTGTGCCTCGTTGTGGACAGCGGCATGGCCCGATGGCATGGCTGGTGTACCCCTTGAAACCCTGACCGAAGGCGTCAATGGGGCATTGGCCTGTGTGGGTCAATCCCAGGGTCATGTACCGCGTCAAGATGCACCCGATCTGGGGGTCATCATGCTTTACACGGCGGCGGTGGAAGGTCATGCGCGAGGCGCGGTTTTGTCCCAGGCGCAAATGCGCGCATCCGCCATTCAAACGGGTGGCGTGTGGTCACTGGGTGTTCATGACCGTTGGTTGGGCGTGCTGCCGTTGTTCCATGCGGCCGGTATGGGACTGGCTCTTGCGCTGCTCGAAGCGGGCGGTGCTAGTGTGATCTTGCCGCGTTTCGATCCCGTGGCAGCCGTCGCAGCTGTAGAGCGCCACGACATCACGGTGTGCGCCACCTTTGCCCCGATGCTGGGTGCCTTGCTGGATACGGCAACGCAAAACCTTGACGGTGCGGCGTCACTGGCCAGTTTGCGCGTGTGCATGGGGTTAGAGCCCCCTGACGTGATTGGCCGATTGGCCGCGCTGTGCCCTGCTGCCAAATTCTGGTCGGCCTACGGTCAGGCCGAGGTGTCCAGCATGGTTTGTCTGGGTTTGCAAAGTGAGCGCCCGGGCGCCGCCGGTCGACCCATGGCGCCGACCGAAGTGCGGGTGCAAGATGCGGCAGGTTGTGCCTTGGCCACAGGACTCGAAGGCGAGATTGCCGTTCGAGGTCCGACCGTGTTTCTGGGGTATTGGGAGCCTGAAACCCAGCGGCCGTTCAAACCGACTGACCCTTGGCACCGCACAGGAGATCTTGGACGCATCGATGAGGACGGTTGGCTGTGGTTTACCGGTCGCACGGCCCATAAACAACTCATCAAGACGGGTGGGGAAAATGTTTATCCGGCCGAGGTGGAGCAAGTCTTACTCGAACATCCTGCCGTGGCCGAAGCCTTTGTCTTCGGCAAGCCAGACGACAAATGGGGTGAGGCCGTACACGCAGTTTGTTCCCTGAAAACCGGGTCAAACGTTGCGGCGGCAGAACTGCTGAATTTCCTCGATACGCGCATTGCCCGTTACAAGAAACCGCAAAGCTTGGCCTTTCTCCCTGCGCCGTTGCACCGTAGCACCCATGTGTCAACATGAACTCCCGATACGGTTGCCCTTGCATTAAAGAACATCTGCAATAGCCAATACAGGACAGGGATCGCCTTGGCCGACAAGAGTCGGCGAGTGGATTGCTTCAAGTGTCTGCTCCCGCTGCAAAGCACGCTCAGCTTTCGCTGGCCTCCAAGCCCGAAGGCGTGAGCCCGATAGCTGAAACGTCATCGAGCGTCAACAACGCGCGTCATGCCCATCAAGTCATCACATCGCTCACGCCCAAGCGGATTGACAGGCCCCCAAAAGCCAAGCCCAACTTGACGCTGGGCTTGGCTTGTCTCAATTGACAATGGCTTGAGAAACCAGGTTCTTCATCAGTCTGCGGTAGCTGGCACGCAATGGACTGGGGGACTGTGTCATGTAGACGGCGCACAATTTTTCTTTGGGTTCAGCCCAGAAAAAAGTCCCCGCAAAGCCAGCCCACATGAACTCGCCCGCCGAGCCGTGCACCGGGGCAATGCCGTCTTGTGATCGAACCAGAAAACCCAGTCCAAACGTGTAACCGTTGGTCCCCAACAAGAGTTGACCCGGGTTGGTGGTCGTGTTGATGGCGGTGCCAAGGTGGTCGGCCGTCATCAGCCGCACGGTAGAGGGCGACAGAATCCGGGCACCGTCCAGTGATCCGCCATTCAACATGGCTTGGCAATACCGCAAGTAGTCGCCCGCTGTGCCCACACCGCCAGCACCGCCCGAGTCATTGCCGGGTACTTTGGAAACGTCGATCAAAACGTTGGGCGCACCCGTCAAGGGGTCTTTGGCAAACGCCTCAGCCAAACGCGAGGCATTGGCCGCAGGAACATGAAAACCTGTGTCCTTCATTTTGAGGGGCCCAAACATGCGCTCGTTCATGAAGTCATTCAGGCGTTTGCCACTGACGGCTTCAACAACACGACCCTGAATATCCACAGACAAGGAGTATTCCCAGGTCGTTCCGGGTTGCTGAGCCAGAGGCGCTTTGCCGACACCCTCCGACATTTCATTGGGTGTCACACCCCGTGCATCAAACGGGACACTGGGAAGAAAAACTTTGGCTTTGGTGTACGCGTCTTTGACGGGCGTATTGGCGGTGAGTTCGCCATACGCAATGCCCGAGGTGTGCCTCAACAAGTCTTGAATCGTGGGCTCACTGTTGGCAGGCACCATTTTGAAGGTCACCGCACCCGATACGGGATGGATGGACGGAACACTGACTTGGGGGTTTTTGAAAGCAGGCAGAAATTTGGAGACGGGATCTGTGAGTTGAACTTTCCCGTCTTCCACCAGCATCATGAGTGCCGTGGACACCAGCGGTTTGGTCATCGAATAGATTCTGAAGATCGAATCTTCTTTCATGTCACCGCCACCCGCTTGGCCTGTTTTGCCAAACGCCTCCGAATAGACCAGCTTGCCATTGCGAGCAATCATCACCACTGCGCCGGGCAACCGATTGCTGGAAACCTCTTGCTTCATGGTCGCAGACAGCACTGCCAAGCGTTCTTTGGACATTCCTACAGATTCCGGTGAAGCTTTGGGCAAGGCTTGCGCCAGTGCAGATTGCGCGAGAAACAAAGCAGCGCCAGCCATGAGCAAACTGGGTTTGAATGAAATCTGTTTTTTCTTCAACGTGACGGTCATGTGTGTCTCCAAAAAATGTGTGTGATGAGGTTTGTGAATCCAGTTCAAAATCCTGAAAAAACACCAATGCACTGAACTCGCCATCATCTTGTTGGGTGAATACGCATCAATATGTCGCTTTCGTTACATGGGTTTTTTGCGATCAATCTTGCTGGATCGAACCTTGGCAACTGACCGGTGTGGATCGACACAGCCGGTCCTGTCACCCCCACAGCTGCCCTTGCTCTGAAATCCGGTTACCCTCCAAAACCTCACAACAACCTTGCTCAGTCTGGTTCTGCCCATGCCCAAGTTCACCCGTCTTTGGCCCCTTGTGGCCCTGTTGTTGTTGCAAGCTTGCAGCAGCCTGCCCCCTGAAACCTACACGCCCAAACTGGGGCAAATGGGCAAGGACGTGATGTGGTTGCCCACCCGGGACGAGCTGGTCACGCAGATGCTGGCGGCCGCACGCGTCGGCCCCAATGACGAGGTGGTGGACCTGGGCGCGGGCGACGGCAAGATTCCGATCGCGGCGGCGCGGCAGTTCGGGGCGCGGGCCTGGGGCATTGAATACAACAAAGACCTGGCCGCACTGGCCCAGCGCAACGCACAAAGGGCAGGGGTGGCCGAACGTGTGCGCATCGTGCACGGTGACATCTTCAAAGAAGACTTTTCCAAAGCCACGGTGGTCACCATGTACCTGCTGGAAGAGCTGAACGCGCAATTGCGGCCCACGATATTGGCCATGAAACCGGGCACGCGGGTGTTGTCCAACACGTTTTCCATGGGCGACTGGGAACCCGATCAGGTGATCCGCGCGGGCACCAACACAGGCTATTTCTGGACCGTGCCCGCCAACGCAGCGGGCCAGTGGACGGTGCAAGGCCTGGATCGCCGAGGCCCTGTGCGCTTGCAGCTGACGCAGCGGCACCAGCGCGTGGGCGGAACGCTGACCTTGGGCACACAAGTGCAGCCTTTGTTGGGGGCTCGCATCGAGGGGGATCAGTTGCATCTGAGCTTCATCAATGCCGACGGCCAACTCCAGGCGGCCAAGCTGCAAGTGCAGGGCCAGACCCTGGCCGGGGAGCTGGTCGGTCCTTATGGCATGGTCGAGGTGCAGCCAGAGGTGGTCAAGCTGTCGGGCCAACGTGTGGCCGACTGAGCCACCGAAAGTCATCCATGAACACCACTGCAGACTTTCTCATCATTGGCGGCGGCGTGGCCGCAGCCTCGGTTGGCCATTGGCTGGCCCCTCACGGCCGGGTGGTTTTGCTCGAACGTGAATCGCAGCCGGGCTACCACGCCACGGGGCGCTCGGCGGCCTTGTTCATGGAGAACTACGGCACACCGCAGGTGCGGGCGCTGACGCGGGCCAGTCGGGCGTTTTTGCAGTCACCGCCACCGGGCTTCAGCGACCACCCCGTCTTGTCACCCCGTGGGGCCGTGATGGTGGCCACACCGGGTCAAGATCAGCTGTTGGCCGATGACTGGGCCGCCTCGTCTCAGGCCACGCCCCATGTCCGCTTGCTGGACATGGCCCAAGCCTGTGCCTTGGTGCCGGTGCTGCGCCCCGAAAAAATCATCGGTGCGGTGTTCGAACCCGACGCCATGGACATGGATGTGCACAGCATCCACCAAGGCTATTTGCGCGGCATTCGACGCCACGGCGGACAGCTGATGTGCGACGCGCAAGTCACGGCCTTGCAGCACAGCCACGGAGTGTGGCGCGTGCAGGCGGCGGGGCAGACCTTTGAAGCGCCAGTGGTGCTCAATGCCGCCGGGGCTTGGGCTGACGAAGTGGCCCGGCTGGCGGGCGTGCGCCCCGTGGGCTTGCAGCCCAAGCGCCGCTCGGCCTTGACCTTTGCGCCGCCCCCCGGTCTGCTGTGCAGCCATTGGCCCATGGTGGCCAGTCTGGACGAAAGTTGGTACATGAAACCCGATGCGGGCATGTTGCTGGCCTCGCCCGCCAACGTGGACCCGGTGCCGCCGCACGACGTGCAGCCCGAAGAGATGGACATTGCCCTCGCCATCCACCGCATTGAAGAGATGACCACCTTGCAGATTCGCCGCCCGACGCGCACCTGGGCCGGTTTGCGCTCCTTTGTGGCCGATGGCGATTTGGTCGGCGGTTTTGACCCGCAGGCCCCAGGCTTTTTTTGGGTGGCGGCGCAGGGCGGCTACGGCATCCAGACTTCGGCGGCCATGGGGCAGACCTGTGCGGCGCTGGCCATGGGCCAAGGCGTGCCTGAGGCGGTGGCGGCGTTTGGCCTGACGGCTGACATGCTCTCGCCAGCGCGTTGGGGCTGAACCCAGGGGGCTTGCACATGCGCTTGTTTTCTTACCGCGACCGCCCCGTGCACTTGGGGCCCTACCCACTGGAGCGCCTGCGCCGCACGGCGGCCACGCCCGACGACAGCGTCGTGCCGCCCATGCAAGCGCTGCGTTTTGAACACGATGACCCCGAATCGATGGCCCACGCCATGGCGCGTTACATGGCCATGTTTGATCTGGTGCGCGATGGGGCCGTGAACCCGCAAATAGGGGAGATTCCGGCCGAGCCCGACGAACGCGCCCGGCACCTGAAGGCCGCGGGTTATTACTTTGACGCGTCGATGATGGGCATTTGTGCCCTGCCCGCCAGCGCCTGGCTCGCCGATCCGATCCGCAACCCCGCTGTGCCTGCCTTGGGCGAAGAGTTGGCACAAAGCCAGCCCGCCAGTTTTGCGGCGGGCATGGACATGATCTTGGCCGATGTGCTGGAGTCCGCCCGCACTGTGCATGGGCCGATTGCGCACCACAGGCACGCCATCGTGATCCTGGTGGAGTTTGCGCGAGACCCCAAACCGGGTGAGCCCGGCTGCGACTGGCTGGACGGCACACAAGAGCCCCGTGCCGCCGTGCTGGCGGCGCAAACAGCCGTGCTGCTGTCGAGTTATTTGCGCATGCTGGGTCACGAGGCCCGCGCCCACAGCGCCAGCTGCAGCGATGTGGACTTGGCCCGCCTGGCCCTGGCCGCAGGCCTGACGCTGCCCGATGGCGGCAACCCCTATGTGGGCCAGCGCTATGCCTTGGCCGCTGTCAGCACCACGCTGGCCATCGCCCCCGATCAGGCGCTCGACCCTCAACAAAACCGCTGGCAAAGCCACGGCCCGGCCTGGTGGCTAGGCCAAGGCACCTTCAAAGGGGCATTCCACCGCGACGCTTATGCCCGGCGCGAGTTTCGCCAAGGGGCGCACCCGTTTGAAACGCTCAAGCGTCAAGACACGCCCACCACCTTCATCGACCACGACCGGGTGCCTCGATTCCCGAAGCGGGCCGACTTTTTTGCCCGGGCCTTGTTTGGCGACTTGGGCAAGTCGGTGCAAGACGACGCCAAGAACGCGCACTACGTGATGAAAAGCCCCATCGGGGCCTGTGCACGTCGGGCGCTGGGCGCATTGCTGCTCTTGCAGTTTGGCCCGGCGCGTGGCCCGGTGGCCGCCAGCACGCTCGACCCCCAACGCAATGCCGACAAGCTGAAAGCCGCTTCTTACTATTTGGGGGTGGACGCGGTGGGCCTGTGCGCCGTGCCCGAGTGGGCCTATTACTCGCACGACGCGGGTGGCAACCCCATGCCCGCTTACCACGCCAACGCGCTGAATTTGTTGATCGACCAAGGCCACGAAACCATGGAAGGCGCGAGTGGTGACGACTGGATTTCGGTGGCGCAAAGCATGCGGGCGTATTTGCGCTTTTCGCTGATGGGCGGCATCTTGGCCGAGCAGATTCGGCGGCTGGGCTATTCGGCCCGGGTGCATTCGGTGCTCGACGGTGATGTGCTGCAGCCGCCTTTGTTGTTGCTCTCGGGCCTGGGCGAAGTCAGCCGCATTGGCGAGGTGATCCTCAACCCGTTTTTGGGCCCGCGCCTGAAAAGCGGCAGCGTGACCACCGACATGCCCATGACGCCCGACCGGCCCATCGACTTTGGCTTGCAAAGCTTTTGCGAAAGCTGCAACAAGTGCGCCCGCGAATGCCCGTCCGGGGCCATCACCGCTGGCCCCAAGCTGATGTACAACGGCTACGAAATCTGGAAAAGCGACGCCGAAAAATGTGCCCGCTACCGCATCACCAACGCGGCAGGCGGCATGTGCGGGCGCTGCATGAAAACCTGCCCATGGAATCTGGAAGGCCTGCTGGCCGACAGCCTGTGGCGCCAAGTCGCCATGAAGCTGCCCGCCGCTGCACCGGCGCTGGCGCGGCTCGATGACCTGCTCGATCGCGGCAGCATCAACCCGGTCAAAAAATGGTGGTGGGACATCGAGCTGGACAAGCGCACGGGCCGCTATGTGCAGGCTGCGCAAACCCACCAGCGCACCCTGCAAAAAGACCTGGACCTGCGCTATGAAGACCAGACTCTGGCCGTGTACCCGGCCGACAAAATGCCGCAACCTTACCCGGTGACTTACCCGGTCAACCGCGAAGAGGGCATTGCCCGCTACCAGGCCTTGCTCACGCCTGCGCAATACCAAGCCCGTTTGGCGGCAGGCCAGACCGAAGGCCTGGCCCCAGGGCCGCAGCCCTTGCCTGCCGAGCCGCCGGTGTTCCCGGTGGTGCTGCACAAACGTGAAGAGATGGCCGAGGGCCTGGCGCGTTACGAGTTCAAAGCACCCGATGGCCGCGAGCTGCCACCGTTTGAGGCAGGCGGGCACATCGACGTGGTGATCGCGCCCGAATACCAGCGCCCCTACAGCCTGGCGGGCGATCCGGCGGACCGCAGCAAATATGTGCTGGGCGTGTTGCGCGAGCCGCCCGAATCCGGCGGGCGCGGCGGCTCGGCGCTGATGCACCGGGCTTTTCGCGAAGGGCGTAAGGTGTTTGTGTCGCGCCCGGTCAACCACTTCGCGCTGCACGAAGACGCCACCCACAGTTGGCTGATGGCCGGGGGCATTGGTGTGACGCCCATGATCGCCATGGCGCACCGCTTGCATGCTTTGGGCAAACCGTTTGACTTTCACTACAGCGCCGCCAGCCGCACCACAGCGGGCTTTTTGAAAGACCTGGCCCAGGCCCCCTGGGGCCATCAGGTGCAATACCACTTCAAAGACGAAGGTCAACGGGCCGACCTCATGGAACTCTTGCCCGACTTTGAGCCAGGCCAGCATGTGTACACATGCGGTGCACCGCGCTTCATGGAAGGTGTGTTTGAAGCGGCTGCTGCGCATGGCTGGCCACAAGACGCGTTACACCGCGAATACTTCAGCGTGCCCGAGGCCGACGCCTGGGTGAACCAACCCTTTGAGCTGCTGCTGCAAAAGTCGGGCCGCCGCCTGCAGGTGCCTGCCGAGCGCAGCGCCACCGAGGTGCTGGCCGAGGCGGGCGTGGGCGTCAGCGTGAAATGCAGCGACGGCCTGTGCGGCGTGTGCGCCCTGCCTTACGATGCACAAGCCTCTGATGCGGTGGAGCACCGTGACTTTGTGCTGAGCCACAAAGAGCGGCAGCACAAAATCATCTTGTGCTGCTCACGCGCCCAGCATCCTCAGGGTTTAATCGTCCTTGACATGTGAAGAGGGGATCGCTTGAATCCGGTCGAGGCCGAGGCGATCTGCACCGTGTCTGCAATACATCAACAACAGGGAGAAATCATATGGACAAAGAACGCCAAGTCTTCATCACCGGCGGCACCAGCGGCATTGGCGCAGCCATTGCACGGGCTTTTGCGGCCACGGGGGCCAGTGTCACCGCCACGGGGGCCACCAAGGCCGAAGTGGAAGCTGCACAGGCTTTGCCCGCCAACCGCCTGATCGCTTTCCATGTGATGGACGTGCGTCACGCAGAGCATGTGCGGGCACATCTGGGTGAATACACCGCGCTCGATGTGTTGGTCAACTGCGCCGGCATCATCCAGCGCAACGCCGAGCACGACCCTGAGGTGTTTGCCCAAACCGTCGACATCAACCTCAACGGCACCATGCGGGTGTGCGCTGCGGCGCGTGCAGGCCTCAAGGCACGCCAAGGCTGCATCGTCAACACCGCTTCCATGCTGAGTTTTTTTGGGGGTGGCCTCACGCCCGGCTACAGCGCCAGCAAGGGCGGTGTGGCGCAACTGACCAAGTCGCTCGCCATTGCCTATGCGGCCGACGGCATCCGGGTGAACGCCGTGGCCCCGGGCTGGATCGCGACGCCCTTGACCCAAGCCTTGCAGGACGACCCGGCACGCAACGCCCAAATTGTGGGCCGCACGCCCATGGGCCGTTGGGGCCAGCCCGAAGACGTGGCCGATCCGGTGCTGTTTTTGGCCAGCCCGGCCGCACGTTTTGTCACGGGCGTGGTCTTGCCTGTGGACGGTGGTTACCTGATTCAATGAACCGTTGGGCGGGGGTGCTGACTGGGCGCCCGGGTGCCGAGTCAGGCTACAAGTTTTAACAAAATTTACTTTTTAATCACTCGTGTGATTGTTTTGTTGGCATGAATTGATAAATAAAATAGAGCACTTTGGATTTATCTGACCACCCATGCGTTTGTTGTTGACTGTGTCCACCCTCTTGGGTTTGTTCTTGGCGGGCTGCGCCACAGGGTCCGCCCCGATGGCGGGCGCCGAAATCCAGTCCATCACCGACATCATGGTGTGTGACCAAGACCCGGCCCCTGTTCGAGGGGCTCGCGGCGAATACCAGGGCTTGCAACTGGGCTGCGCTTTGAATCAGCGGCCAGGCCAAATGCTCATCGTTCAGGAGAGCCCGTCCAGACGGGTCAAACTCCAAAACGATGCGCACAAGAACGGTTTTTTCAAGGTGGGCGACCGGGTCATTTACCCGGCTGAGAGCATCTGGTCACGTCACGCAGCAGACTTGCCCTGGATCAAACTGGCCCCGCCTTGAGCGCGGGGCATGCAAGCTTGCAGGACCCGCCACCCGTAGGAGCGGTGCCCCCGCCGCGATCAAGCCTCGCAGACCACTGCCCATCGCCGCGAGGGCGAGGCACCCACACCTACAAGGCCCAGTCCCCGGGCGTTCAGGGCTGTGGTCCCCAAGGCGCGGACAGCATGAGCTTGTTTTCCTGCTCGCGGATCAGCGGGCGGATTTTGGCCGCAAAGGCCATGAATTGCGCATCGCCATACACCCCGGCCCAAAAAGCGCGGCGGTCGTTGTCGTCGTCGAACTTCCAGACGTGGATGAGTTGGTTCAGCGCACCCACGTCACCGGTGAAATAACCCACCAATTTTTGCGGGTGCTTGGACAGCACCGGCCAGCCTTCGTTGGTGTAGAGCGAGACCAGCTCAGACATTTTTCCCACAATCGCGTGGTAGGTGCGCAGTTCATAAATGGCCATGAAAACTCCAAGTGTTCGGGGTGAAAGGAACACAAACTTTAGGCGCAGATGACGCCTGCGCATGTCGGCAAGGTGACGCCGGGCAGGCCGGGCTTGGCGCATCCACCAGCCATGCCCTGTAAGATCAAAAACTGTTCCGGCTGAACAGTCCTGGCTGAACTGTCCCGGGTTTGAGCCCCCGCTTTGCCCCCGTCTTGATGGAGACCCCCATGAACGCACCGCTTCCTCACGCCGCCCTGAGCCCTGTGCAAGCCGCCGACCTGGCCGCCTTGCCCCTCATCGAAAAATGGATCGCCTTTGCCACCGTCTCCCGCGACAGCAACCTGGCCTTGCTGGACTGGACCGAGGCTTACCTGAACGATCTGGGCATCAGCTGCAGCCGCACCTACGACGACAGCGGGCAAAAAGCCAACCTCTGGGCCACCCTGCCCGCGCACGACGGCGAAACCAAAGTGGGCGGCCTGGTGTTGTCGGGCCACACCGACGTGGTGCCGGTGGACGGCCAGCCCTGGGACACCGACCCGTTCAAAGTCGTGATCCAAGGCGACAAGATGTACGGCCGGGGCGTGACCGACATGAAGAGTTTTGGGGCCATCTGCCTGATGATGGTGCCCGAGCTGCTGAAAAGAAAACTCAAGCGCCCGATCCACCTGGCTTTCAGCTACGACGAAGAAGTGGGCTGCATTGGCGTGCGCCGCATGATTGCCGACATGGTGGCCCAGGGCTTCAAGCCTGCAGGCTGCATCGTGGGCGAGCCCACCGGCATGCAGGTGGTGATTGCGCACAAGGGCAAGCATTCGTACAAAACCACGGTGCACGGTTTTGAGGCCCATTCTTCGCTCACGCCGCTGGGTGTGAACGCGGTCGAGATCGCTTGCGAGTTTGTGGCGAACCTGAAAACCATGCACCGCGAGCTGGTTCAAAACGGCCCGTTCGACCCGATCTACGACGTGCCGCACACCACCATCCACACGGGCGTGATCGCAGGCGGCACCGCGCTCAACATCATCCCGCGCCAGTGCGAGGTGACTTGGGAAATCCGCCACCACCACATGAACACGCCCGAAGACCTGTTTGCCCAGGCCAAAGCCTTTGGCGAGAGCTTGGTGCCCGCCATGCAAGCGGTCGCACCCGACACCGGCATCACGCATGAACTCAAATCGGTGTTGCCCGGTTTTGCCACGGCGGCCGACAGTGAGATCGCGCAGCTGTGTTTTGACTGCGCCGAAGTCGACCCGGCCAGTGGCGCGGGCAAGGTGTCCTTTGGCACGGAAGCTGCTCTGTTTCACCAGGCGGGTGTGCCCACCATCGTGTGCGGCCCCGGCCACATCGCGCAGGCGCACCAGCCCAACGAGTGGGTCACGCTGGAGCAACTGGCCTGGTGCGAGCGCTTCATGCGCCGCCTGGCCGACCGGGTGTGCGTGGCCTGACTTTGAATGTTTTGAACCCATCACAAGGAAACTCTCATGATGCAACGGCGTGAAATTTTGACGGCCACTTTGGGCACAGCTTTGCTGTCGGCCGTGGGCCTGGCGCAAGCGCAATCCACCAAAACGGTGCGCATCGTGGTGCCTTTTGCAGCCGGTGGTGTGCAAGACACGCTGGCCCGTGCGCTGTCCCAAGAGATGGCAGCGGCCTTGGGCCAGACGGTCATTGTGGAAAACCGCGCAGGCGCAGGCGGCACCGTGGGCACCGGTTATGTGGCCCGCGCCGAGGCCGATGGCACGGTGATGGTGGCCGCAGCGGCCAGCCACAACATTGCCGGATCGCTCTACACCAAGCTGGCTTATGACCCGCAAAAAGACTTTGCACCCCTGGCCCACATTGGCAGCGCCAGCTACGTGCTCATGGTGCACCCCGATGTGCCCGCCAAAAACGCGGCCGAATTCATCCGTTATGCCAAGGCCAACCCCGGCAAGATGAACTACGCCAGCGCCGGTGTGGGCAGTGCCACCCACTTGGCCATGGCCTATTTCACGGGTCTGTCGGGCACGGACGTGGTGCACATCCCGCTCAAGGCCACGGGCGAAGCCATCAACGAAGTGCTCTCGGGCCGCGCCCAAGCGGTGATTGCGGCCAGCATTGGCGCACTGTCTTTTGTCAAGGACAACCGCATCCGCTTGCTCGGGGTGACCTCGCCCCAGCGCAGCAAATACCTGCCCGACTTGCCCACCATTGCCGAGAGCGGTTTGCCGGGTTACCAGTTTGATTCGTGGTTCGGCTTCTTGGGCCCTGCCGCTGTGCCGGCCGCCGAAGCCAACCGCATCAACGCGGCTGTGAGCAAATTGCTCAAAGACCCGGCCGTGTTGGCCCGCCTGGACAAGCAAGGCATTGAGCCCCGCGACATGAGCAACGCCGATTTCGGCAAGCTTTTGGCCGCCGACTATGTGCGCATGGCGCAGGTGGTCAAGGCTTCGGGGGCCAAGATCGATTGATCCTCCCCAGGGTCAGGCGGCGGGGGCCTGTTCGGCCAAAGGCGCTGTTCAGGCAACCATGAAGGCTGTTCACGCGCCCCAGCCGGACAAAGCGATCACGCCCAGCACCGCAAAAATGCCTGCCGACACCAAGTGAACAAGGCGCAGGGGCACGCGCCGGGTGATGGCGTCACCCAGCCAGACCACCGGGGCGTTGGCCAGTATCATGCCCAAGGTGGTGCCTGCGACCACCATCAACCAAGCGTTGTACTGCGCGGCCAACATGACCGTGGCAATTTGGGTTTTGTCGCCCATTTCTGCCAAAAAGAAGGCCACGACGGTCGTTAGAAAGACGCCCATGCGGGGGGCGCTGTTGCCCTCATCGTCGTCCAGTTTGTCGGGAATGAGCATCCACACGGCCATGGCAATGAACGATGCGCCCAAGACCCAGCGCAACACATCGGGCCCCATCACCGTGGTGACCCAACTGCCCACAGCACCAGCCAGTCCATGGTTGGCCAGTGTGGCCACCAAGATGCCCAGCACAATCGGCCAGGGTTTGCGAAAACGGGCGGCCAGGACCAGCGACAAGAGTTGGGTTTTGTCGCCCATTTCGGCCAGGGCCACGATGCCGGTCGAGACGAAGAAGGCTTCCATAGGGTGGATTCACAGAGTCAAAGATGGCGCATCTTACGTGAGCGATCTGGGCCTGCTCTGCAGGTGTGCATCAATTTGGGCCTATTTCTTGCTTTCGTTTGGTGCGCCAAGGGGCATGAAACCCTTTATGCACCAATTTAGTTCAAAAAACCTTGAGAGACGGTCATGGAAGCACTGAAACAGGGCGCAGATGCGCTATTTATTTTGTTGGGCGGCATCATGGTCTTGGCCATGCATGCTGGTTTTGCATTTTTAGAGCTGGGCACGGTACGCAAAAAAAACCAGGTCAATGCGCTGGTCAAGATCTTGGTGGACTTTTCCGTGTCCACGGTGGTTTATTTTGTGGTGGGCTACAGCGTGGCTTATGGCACCACCTTCTTTGTTGGGGCCGAACAACTGGCCGCCAAAAATGGCTATGACTTGGTCAAGTTCTTCTTTTTGCTGACCTTTGCGGCGGCCATTCCCGCGATCATCTCGGGTGGCATTGCCGAGCGTGCCAAGTTTTGGCCTCAGCTCATTGCCACGGCGGTGATTGTGGGTTTTGTGTATCCCTTTTTTGAGGGCATTGTCTGGAACCAGCACTTCGGGGTGCAAGCCTGGATCAAGGCGGTCACGGGCGATGAGTTCCATGACTTTGCCGGCTCGGTGGTGGTGCACGCCATGGGCGGCTGGATTGCTTTGCCTGCCGTTGTGCTGTTGGGTGCACGTTACAACCGTTACCGCAAAGATGGTCAAGTCTCGGCGCACCCGCCATCGAGCATCCCTTTTTTGGCATTGGGCTCGTGGATTTTGATCGTGGGCTGGTTTGGCTTCAATGTGATGAGCGCTCAAACGCTCGACAAAATTTCGGGCCTGGTGGCCGTCAACTCTTTGATGGCCATGGTGGGCGGGACCTTGGCGGCTTTGCTCTTGGGCAAAAATGATCCCGGTTTTGTGCACAACGGCCCCTTGGCCGGTTTGGTGGCGGTGTGTGCGGGATCCGACTTGATGCACCCGTTTGGTGCATTGGTGACGGGTGCTGTGGCAGGGGGTTTGTTTGTGGTCATGTTCACACTGACCCAAAACAAATGGAAGATTGACGATGTGCTGGGTGTTTGGCCACTGCATGGTCTGTGTGGCGCTTGGGGCGGTTTGGCCGCAGGACTTTTTGGCACGCAAGCCTTGGGTGGCTTGGGTGGGGTCAATTTCACAGCCCAATTGATCGGCACAGGTTTGGGTGTTGTTTGGGCTTTGTTGGGTGGCGTGTTGGTTTACGGTGTTTTAAAGCTCACCTTGGGTCTGAAAATGAGCCAAGAGGAAGAATACGATGGGGCAGATCTGAGCGTTCACAAAATCAGTGCGACACCGGACCGAGAGGTCAGTTGGTAAAACCACAAAATATCGCCTCAAAGCCCCTGAATACGGGCTATGAGGCGATTTTCATTGCACAGTTTTTGGATTTATGACGCATAATTATTGTGCTTTTCTGTAAAAAACAGTGAGGCAATGTTTGCGGTGACCAGATCAGTTTCGCTTTCCTTCCGTGGTTTTCAGGCTTGTTGAATGCGCTTTCGGAACTCCATCGCTTTTATTTCTGTGTTTTGAGGAGTCCCTTTTATGGGCAATAAACTTTACGTTGGCAACCTGCCATATTCGGTTCGAGACGCTGATCTGGAACAAGCTTTTGGTGAGTTTGGCATGGTGACCAGCGCCAAAGTCATGATGGAACGTGACACGGGCCGTTCCAAGGGTTTTGGTTTTGTGGAAATGGGCAGCGACAACGAAGCCCAAGCGGCCATCAATGGCATGAACGGCCAAGCCCTCGGCGGTCGCAATGTGGTCGTCAACGAAGCTCGCCCCATGGAAGCACGTCCTCCACGTACAGGTGGCGGCGGTTTTGGTGGTGGCGGTGGTTACGGCGGCGGTCGCCGTGAAGGCGGCGGCGGCTTCGGTGGCGGCCGTGAAGGCGGCGGCGGTTACGGCGGTGGCCGTGAAGGCGGTGGCGGTTACGGCGGCGGCCGTGAAGGTGGCGGCGGTTACGGCGGTGGCCGTGATGGCGGCGGCGGTTACGGCGGTGGTCGCGAAGGTGGTGGCGGATTCCGCAGCCCCTATGGTGCCGGTCCTCGCGGCGGTTCAGGTGGCGGTCGCCGTGAAGGCGGTGGCGGCTACGGCGGCGGTTACTGAGCCCGTGCCAGGCTGAACCCATCAAGGTTCATCTCAAGTCAAAAAAAGCCCTGCCCTGCAGGGCTTTTTCAATTGCACAGAGCAGCACGCTCAGTCATCTGTTGGTGGGAGCCCAGCACAGGGTGCTGCCTGCCTTTTGTAGGAGCCCCGCCCCCGGGGCGATGGAGGGGGGTGGTCTGCGAGGCTTATCGCGACGAGGGCGTCGCTCCTACAAGGGGAATGTCTGCATTTTGTAGGAGCCCCGCCCCCGGGGCGATGGAGGGGGGTGGTCTGCGAGGCTCATCGCGACGAGGGCGTCGCTCCTACAAGGGGAATGTCTGCATTTTGTGGGAGCCCCGCCCCCGGGGCGATGGGGGTGGTGGTCTGCGAGGCTTATCGCGACGAGGGCGTCGCTCCTACAAGGGGAATGTCTGCATTTTGTGGGAGACCCGCCCCCGGGGCGATGGGGGTGGTGGTCTGCGAGGCTTATCGCGACGAGGGCGTCGCTCCTGCACAAAACATCATGGGCCGGATCAATTTTTGGAGATGGCGGGCTTTTCAGTGGTGGGCATGAGTGTGGCTTTGACCCGGCCTTGCATCAGGTATTGACCCGAGCGGGTGTTGAAGTCCAGCGTTTGCGAAGTGAAAACATCGCGTTGGCGGGTGATCACAACGGGCAGTGAGGACACCAGCCGGTCCTCGTTCAAAATGGCCGTCAAGCGTTCACCTTGTAGCCGTGTCAAAGGGGTGCGTGCATCGGCTTGTCGAACGGCCCGCACATTGCCGATCAAGGTGAACTGGTTGTCGTTGTCGCTGGAGATGCCCTGATCGGCTTCAGCGGTCAATTGGCTGCCCAGCTCGTTTTGGGCAAATATGCGAATGCGCTGGATGTGCAACTCATTGGGTTGCGGCAAATGCGTGGCGGCTGCTCCGCTGATTTGCCGCGTCAATTGGCCTGTGGCATCAAAATTTTTGACCGTGAAATTTTGCAATTGGTAATCTGGCTCGGTGCGCACAGGCCGGTCAAGGTCGGTGGGCAGCAACTCGGGCAAACTGCGCACCAACCACCAACTGACCAAGGCCAAGGTGGCCATGATGATCAAGGGAACGTAGAGTGTCAGTCGGTCCAGGCTGCGACGAAAACGCACCCAAGCATTCATGCCGAGGCCCCGGGGTGGTCATGGTGCCCGACTTGGGCCAGCAAACCGGCGTAGTGCCCACCCGCAACCAGCAGCAGATCACAAAACGCGCGAGCAGCACCTTCACCCCCGCGTTCGGTGGTGACGTGGTGGGCCAGGGCCTTGGCTTGCGCATGGGCATTGGCCGGGGCGCAGGCGAAGCCCGCCCGCTGCATCACCGGCAAATCGGGCCAGTCATCCCCCATGGCCGCTGCTTGTGACCAAGTCAGGCCCAACTCGGCCAGAAAAGCTTCGGCGGCAGGTCGTTTGTCTTCGGTGCCAAACCGGGCATGTTGAACGCCCAGCGCTTTCAGTCGCAGTCGAAGAGGGGCCGAATCGCGGCCCGTGATGACCACTGGTGTGATGCCCGCTTTTTGCAAAAGCTTGATGCCTTGGCCGTCGAGGACGTTGAAGCGCTTGAGGGTTTCACCGCTTTCAGAAAAATACAAACCCCCATCGGTCAGCACGCCGTCGATGTCAAAAAAAGCCACCCGCACACCTTGGGCTTGTAACAGCAGCTCGGGCGGGTAGTTCAAGGCTGGGGCAATGGTTTGCATGTCAGATCACCTTGGCCCGCATCAGGTCGTTGGAGTTGATGGCTCCGCACAAGCGGCCATGGTCATCGACCACCAAAATGCTGGTGATGCGGTGCAGCTCCATCAATTCTGCGGCCTCAACGGCCAGTGCACTTTGCGCAATGGTGTGGGGGTTGGCATGCATCACATCGCTGGCCTTGAGGGCTCGCAGGTCAACACCTTTTTCAATCAGGCGGCGCAAGTCGCCATCGGTGAAAACGCCCAAGACCCGTCCATCGGCATCGGTGATCGAGGTGGCACCCAGGCCTTTGCTGCTCATTTCACGCATGAGCGTGGTGAATTCGGCATCGGGGCTGACCTGAGGCACGTCCTGGCCTTTTCGCATGACATCGCTCAAATGGGTGAGCAGCCTGCGCCCCAAGGACCCACCCGGATGGCTGCGAGCAAAGTCTTCTGGCTTGAAGCCGCGGGCATCCAGCAGGGCCACGGCCAGTGCATCGCCCATGGCCAGCTGAGCCGTGGTGCTGGCGGTTGGGGCCAGGTTCAAAGGGCAAGCTTCTTTGTCCACAGAGCAATCGAGCACCACATCGGCGTGCCGGGCCAAAGCAGAGGTCAAGCCGCCGGTCATGGCGATCAGTGGGACGCCTTGGCGTTTGAGCACCGGCAAGATCGCCACCAGTTCATCGCTTTCGCCGCTGTTGGAAATGGCCAGTACCACATCCACCACTTTGATCATGCCCAGGTCGCCGTGGCTGGCCTCGGCCGGGTGGACAAACATGGCCGGTGTGCCTGTCGAGGCCAAAGTGGCCGCAATTTTGCGGCCAATGTGACCGCTCTTGCCCATGCCAGTCACCACCACACGGCCTTGCACGCCGAGCAACATGTCGACGGCCGCAACAAAACGATGGTCCAGCCGCTCCTTGAGTTTGAGCAGGGCGTTGGCCTCGATGTCGAGGGTTTCGCGGGCCAATTGAAGCGTTTGGTGTGGGTGTGCAGGCATGAGGATCATTTTATCGGTCTGATGGCACGGGGGGAGTGGCTGCACTCACAACGCCGTCGGATGTTCACAAGGCCTTGTTAATATCTGATCATGAATGCTTTGGAGTTGACGCTGTTGTATTTGCTGGCCGCCGTATTGGGTGTGGTCGGATGCCGCATGCTCAAATTGCCGCCCATGCTGGGTTATTTGGCGGTGGGTGTGTTGATTGGCCCCAACGCGCTGGCATTGGCGCAAAACTCCGAGGGGGTCAAACATCTGGCGGAATTCGGCGTGGTGTTTTTGATGTTTGTGATCGGGCTGGAATTCAACTTGCCCAAACTGCGCTCCATGCGCAAACATGTCTTTGGCCTGGGTTTGCTGCAGGTGGTGCTGACCTTGGTGATCGTGACGGTGTTTTCCTTGTTTGTCGCCGCCCTGGCCCCCACCCTGTGGAAGATGGAATGGCAAACCGCATTGGCTTTGTCCAGCGCCATGGCCATGAGCAGCACGGCCATCGTGATCAAGCTGGTTGCTGACCGGCTGGAGCTGGAGTCTGAGCACGGCAAGCGGGTGGTTGGGGTGTTGTTGTTTCAAGATTTGGCCGTGGTGCCCTTGATCGTGATGATCCCGGCCCTGAGCGCCCCAGCTGACGAGATGCTCACCGCCTTGTTGATGGCCGCGCTCAAAGCCACGGTCTTGATCACCGTGCTGATGACCGGAGGCCAGCGGGTCATGCGCTGGTGGTTGACGCTGGTGGCGCGGCGCAAAAGCGAAGAGTTGTTTGTGCTGAATTTGTTGCTGGTCACGCTGGGGCTGGCCTGGATCACTGAGCTGGCCGGCCTGAGCTTGGCTTTGGGGGCTTTTGTGGCCGGCATGCTGATTTCAGAGACCGAATACAAGCACCAGGTGGAGCTGGACATACGCCCCTTTCACGACGTCTTGTTGGGCCTGTTTTTCATCACCATCGGCATGATGCTGGACTGGCACATTGTGGTGGAACGCTGGCCACTGGTGCTGGTGCTGACCACGCTGCCCGTGTTGTTCAAACTGGTGTTGGTGGCCGCCTTGGCCAAGATGACCGGGGCGACACACGGGGTGGCTTTGCGCACCGGCTTGTACTTGGCGCAAGCCGGTGAGTTTGGCTTTGTGTTGCTCACTTTGGGGGCGCAAAGCCAAATCATTCCACCGGCCTTGCTCAACCCGGTGCTGGCCAGCATGGTGCTGTCGATGATGGCCACACCCTTCATCATCATGCACAGCAACAGCATTGTCATGAAGGTGGTGGCCAGCGAGTGGTTGCAGCAATCACTGCAAATGACCACCATTGCCCGCAAGTCGATCAACACCAGCAAACACGTCATCATTTGTGGCTACGGACGTTGCGGGCAAAACCTGGCCCGCATGCTCGAAAAGGAAAACATCCCCTACATGGCGCTCGATCTGGACCCGGACCGGGTGCGCCAGGCCGCAGCGGCGGGCGATTCGGTGGTGTTTGGTGATGCCGGGCGTTTGCAATCGCTGATGGCCGCCGGTTTGGCCCGCGCCAGTGCAGTGGTCATCACCTACCTCGATGTGCCAGCCGCCATGAAGGTGCTGGACCACAGCCACAGCCACGCACCTCAGGTGCCAGTGATTGTGCGCACCAAGGACGATTTGGACCTTGAAAAGCTGCAACTCGCCGGGGCCACCGAGGTGGTGCCCGAGGCCCTGGAAGGCTCGCTCATGTTGGCCAGCCATGCGCTGGCGCTGGTGGGTGTGCCCATGCGGCGCGTGATCCGCATCGTGCAAGACCAGCGCGATGCCCGCTACAACTTGTTGCGTGGTTATTTCCATGGCGCGGACGACGACACCCTGAGCGAAATTGACCACGAAAGGTTGACCACCGTGGGCCTGCCTTTGGCGTCGCCCTGGTTGGGCAAGCAGGTCAAAGACCTGGCGTTTCACGCCATGGGCGTGCGTGTGGTCAACCTGCGCCGCGCCAACGGTCAATCTGAACAAGTCAGCGACAACACCGAGCTGTTTTCGGGCGACACACTGGTGTTGTCTGGTAAGTCCCAAACCCTGGCTGTGGCCGAAGAAAAACTCCTGCGAGGCTGAAAGACATGGACGATTTGAACGTCAACGACTATTTGAAAAGCCATATCCGCACCGTGCCCGACTGGCCTGCGCCGGGCGTGCAGTTCCGTGACATCACGCCGCTCTTGCAAGACCCGCGCGTGTTCCGTGTCTTGATCGATGCCTTTGTACACCGCTACATGCACCCGGCTTTGCGCCCCGATGTGGTGGCCGGTCTGGATGCGCGGGGCTTCATTTTGGGTTCGGTTGTGGCCTATGAATTGGGCCTGGGTTTTGTGCCCATCCGCAAAAAAGGCAAGCTGCCTTTCACCACGGTGGAAGAAACCTACGAGCTGGAATACGGCAGCGCCACGGTGGAGTTGCACACCGACGCCGTCAAACCCGGCCAGCGCGTGCTGTTGATCGACGACTTGATCGCCACGGGTGGCACCATGATGGCGGGCAAAAAGTTGCTTGAAAAGCTGGGGGCCACCGTGATCGAGGGCGCGGCCATTGTCGATTTGCCGGAGCTGGGTGGCTCGCAGCGCATCCAAGACAGCGGTCTGAAATTGTTCACCTTGGTGTCGTTCGAGGGGCATTGAGCGCTGGCGCAGCTGTCGCGCAAGACGCTGACAGCGGGGTCAGCACGTTTTAAGCTGGTCTTTTCAGCTCTTTGCACCCACTGCCATGAACGCACCCCACACCCCGCCAGCGGTCGCCGACGACCGCCTGCCTTACGCCAAACCTCAACCCTGGGGCATGGCCCCCGACATGGTGGTGCACGATGTGCAAACCGAGGACGAGCGCCTGTGGGCGCCGGTGGGCGAGGGCATTTGGTCGCGCCCGCTGCACCTGAACGTGTCCGGCGGCTTTTATGTGCACCTGCTCAAAGTCAAGCGCTCGGGCCTGTTGCAGCGCCACCGCCATTCGGGCATGGTGCATGCCCATGTGCTGCGCGGCAAATGGTTGTATCTGGAGCACGACTGGGTGGCCGAAGAAGGCAGCTACGTGTTCGAGCCGCCGGGCGAGACCCACACCCTGGTGGTGCCCGACGACTGCCAGGACATGGTGACCCTGTTCACCGTGCATGGCGCTTTGATGTACGTGGACACCCAAGGCAACGCCACGGGCTACGACGATGTCTTCACCCGCATCGAGAAGTACCGCGCCCACTTTGAAGCCGTGGGCCTGGGGGCGGATTACGTCAAGCAATTCATGCGATAAACACGGCCCTTGCCAGGAAAAAACCCCCGCCCCTTGTACAAAAGGCAGGGTTTGGGGGGGTTAAAGTCAGGCCAGTGCTGTCCAGGCTTTATCGCTCGATGGTGCGGTTCCAGCGGGCATTCCAGGTGGGACGGTTTTCATTGATGACCGACCAATCGAGCACCACCGCTGTTTTCATGTAATCGGCAAATTGCCGGAGTTTCAATTTGGCATCGTCGCCCACGGCGGGTGCTTTGGGGTTGGATGGAATTTGATTGCCATGCTCCAGCCCAGCCGCTTGGGCAGACGCTGACAGCAGGTGCTCGGCCAGCTTTTGTGACAAAACCGGCTCAGAGTTGTTGGCGATCACACACTGGGCCACCATGAGCACCACCGAGCCTTCTTTGGGCTGAGCGTATTCCACGGCAATGCCTTTTTCCTGCAAGGTGGCCACGCTCGTGGGGGTCAGGGGGGCGATGGCCGCTTCGCCGTTCTGGATCATTTCAGCCAATTTGGCCGAGCTGGGGATGTACTCCAGCACATTGGGGCCAATCGATGATTTCCATGCCGCAAAGCCGGGCTCCACATTGGCCTCGGTGCCGCCTTTGATGCGGTTGAACATCAAGAAACCATGCAGACCAAAGGATGATGAGGGCATGGACTGGAACACCACCTTGCCCTTGTATTTGGGATCGGCCATGTCCATCCAAGAGGTGGGGGCGGCCCAGCCTTTTTCAGCAAACATCTTCTTGTTGTAAGCCAGTCCGGTCATGCCCATGGTCACGCCCGCTGCAATGTCATCCTTGAAACGAGCGGTCGGAAAAATCTCATTCAAGGCCGGGCTGGGTTTGAGTTTTTCACACAGGCCCATGCCGGCCGCACGGATCATCACGCCATCGTCCAGGAACATCACATGCATCTGAGGCTTGTCTTTGTTGGCCTGCGCCTTGGCCAAGATTTCGGAAGAAGTGCCAGGCACCACCACCACCTTCACGTTGTTGGCCTTTTCAAAAGCCGGAAAGACATGGCTGGTCCAGGTTTTCTCCATCACGCCGCCATTCATGCCGATGTACAAAGTTTTGGTTTGGGCCTGCGACAAGCTTGGCGTCAAGGCCGCGAGTGCAACAGTGAGGGCACAAAGCGGCGTTTTTACAGAAAGAGTGGATCGCAACAAGGGGGTCATGGTAAGTCTCCTGGGGTTGATGTGACGGACGAAGAAAGGGCAGAAAAACGGGCAATCGAAAAAGCCTCGATGGGCGTGGACGAATGGCCGTGGCAAACCAGTTCGGTCAACACCTCTCCCACAGCGGGGCCGGTTTGAAAACCAGCGCCTGCGAAGCCAAAAGCGTGAATCAGGCCGGGCGTGGTCTGGCTCCAGCCAATCACCGGCTCGTGGTCTGGCAAGTAGCCTTCTGTGCCACTCCAGGTGCGGATCACATGGGCATGCCGCAAGCGGGGGAGCAATTCAACCGATCGGGCCAGCACCAGGCCAATGGCTTCGCGTGAGGGACTGGCCCGCAGATCATCGAGCGCAAAACCACGCGAGCCACCGATCACGCAATTGCCTCTGGGCGCTTGTCTGGCGTAGATGCCACCGCCTTCGACACCCAGGCTCAGGTTCATGAATGTGGGCAGGGGTTCGGTCACGGCCATGACCGGGTGTGCCGAGACCATGGGCACGGATTCGTTGAATTGGGCGGCCACTTGCCCTGCCCAGGCCCCTGCACAATTGAGCAAATGGGTGCTGCCGATGCGAACCCCCGTGTCCGTGTCCAACTCGAAACCACTCGGTGCATGAACCAGGCGCACACAAGAAGTCCTCTCCATGATCACCGCCCCTGCATCTTGCGCGGCCTTGGCAAAAGCAGGTGACACCAGCCGGGGGTTGGCGTGACCATCTTCAGCACACAAAGAACCGCCCACGATGCGTTCGCCCAGCCAGGGGTAGGTTTTGCGCAAAGCATCGCCCCCGATGATCTGCAAATCCAGGCCATGGCTTTGGCATTGATCTCGGTACGCTTGCAGCGAGGCCATGTCCGCTTCTGTTCGGGCGATCTTCAGATGTCCTGAGCGAATGTATTCGCCTTCGATCCCGATCACAGCGGGCAAGCGCCCCCAGATTTCGTGGGCTCGCTGAGACAGGGGCAGCTGCACCAGCGAGCGACCTTGGCGGCGCACGCCACCGTAGTTCACTCCGCTTGAGCGTGATCCGCACACATCCCGCTCAAGGAGCACAACCGATTTGCCGTGTCGCCTCAAAGCCAAGGCAGCAGAGGCCCCGACAATGCCGCCGCCCACAATGGCCACATCAAAGTCTTGTCTGCGGCTCATGCAGGCCCCTCGGTTTGGGCGCTGAAGGTGTTTTCAAAAGGAATGGGTTTGATGGGCGCTTGCCCACGCAAACGGCCCACCTGCGAGGGCGATTGCTGCGTGCAATGCGCCAGCAACTCGGCTGCGGCGCACCCACACATCCGCCCCTGGCAGCGCCCCATGCCCACACGCGAAAAAGCCTTCAAACGGTTCAACTCAAGCGCCCCTGATGCTTTGGCCGCGTTGCGAATGTCTCCGGCAGTGATCTCTTCGCAGCGGCAGATCACCACCGCATCCGAGGTCAACGCGGGCCATTGGCGCGGCTCGGGAAAGGCCTTGGTCAAGCCCGCGCCAAAAATTCTGCGTCGGGCCATCATTTTGTCCAGCGCATCGATGCGGGCTTTTTCATCTTCGCTCAGTGTCAGTCCTTGATCGCTGAGCAAGGCCCAAGCCGCCCGTTCACCAGACCATTGCGCGGCATCGGCACCCTGAATGCCCGCCCCATCACCGGCCAAGTAAACCCCCGGCACTGAGGCGCGGCCCGCGCTGTCTTTGGCAGGCAACCAGGCCCTGTCGGCCTCGTCATACGCCCATTCGCAACCCAACAAATCGGCCAACTGCGTTTCGGAGCGCAAACCGTAACCCGTGGCCACGGCATCACAAACAAGGCGGTGTTCGCCTTGTTTGTCGCGCCAGATCAACTGCTCTACCGATGCCTTGCCCAGCGCTTGCACCGGCAAGGCACCTCGGTGAATCGGCACGCCATGCGCCATCAGCCAAGCCACGTAATACACGCCTTTGGACAGCATCGATGCCTGGGCCGTCAGCTCAGGCAAAGCGCGAAGTTGATCGCTCCACTGGGCACTGTCCAAAATGGCCGCCACCTGCCCGCCCGCTTTGGCGTATTGGTAAGCCACCAAATAAAGCAACGGTCCCGTGCCCGCAAAAACCACTTGGCGGCCAATGGCGCAGCCCTGAAATTTGAGCGCCACTTGGGCGCCGCCCAAGCTGAAGACGCCCGGCAGTGTCCAGCCCAGAAAGGGCAAGATCCGGTCGGTGGCTCCGGTGGCCACCAGCAAGGCTCCATAGGGCAAAACCGATGTCTTGCCCTCGTGCAGCAAATCCAGGCAAGCCGCTTGTGCATTCCACACCAAGGTGTTGGGCCGGTAATCAATGTGCGGCAACAAGTCCTGCATGGCCTGGAGCACAGCCCCGGCTTTGCCCGACTCAAACCCGTAAAGGGCCTTTGGGCTGCGCTGAAAATGTGCAGGCGGTTGGCGGTAAATCTGACCGCCGTGGCGAGCGTTTTCATCCAGCACCACCGGGCGCAAACCTTTGCGCACCAGGGTTTGCGCAGCCAGCATGCCGGCCGGTCCTGCGCCCACGATCACAGGGGGTGACTGAAGCTTGTTCATGTTTTCACCACCAAGCGCATCCCTGACTCAATCAGGCGCAGACAACTGCGCAGCCGGGCACCGTCTTCTGTGGTGACCCAGCAATCCTGGCAAGCCCCCATGACACAAAACCCCGCCCGCAGGGTGCCCGATGGATCGCTTTGGCCCAGAGCGCGATTTTGAGTCAGCAAGGCGGTCATGATGGTGTCACCCACCAACGCCTCGCACGCTTGGCCATTGAGAAAAAACCCCAGCGTCTCACGCTCGGTCTCGGCCAGTCTGACCCACAAACCTGAGCCTGCGCAAGGTTCTTGTTTCATTTGCCACCCAACAGTATTTTGTCCAGACCATACAGTCGGTCCAAGATGACCATCACCCCTGCGGTCAAAGCCACCATCAAAGCCGACACGGCCGCCATCAAGGGGTCGACCGACTCGGTGGCGTACATGTACATGCGCACGGGCAAAGTCACCGTGGCCGGAGAAGTCACAAAAATGGACATGGTCACCTCATCAAAGCTGTTGATGAAAGCCAGCAACCACCCACCCGTCACGCCGGGCAAGATCATGGGCAAGGTCACGCGCCTGAACACTGTTGCCCGACTGGCCCCCAAAGACAAAGCAGCGTGTTCACAGTGCTTGTCCATGCCCACGGCCGCCGCCAGCACCAGGCGCAAGGCATAGGGTGTGATCACCACCACATGCGCCAACATGAGCCAATAAAAATGGCCTGTGGCCCCGATCAGCGTGAACAGCCTCAAGATGGCCACGCCCAGCACCAAGTGCGGCACGATCAACGGCGAAAGAAACAAGGCATTGAGAGCGTCACGCCCTTTGAATTCATAGCGTGAGATGGCCAGGCCCGCAGGCACGGCCACCAACGTGGACAAGCTGGCTGCACCCAAGGCCAGCCACAGACTGTTCCAGAACGATGTGACGAAATCAGGGTGCTCAAACACGGCCTTGAACCAGCGCAACGAGTACTCGGTGGTCGGAATCGTCAGGGTGTTTTCAGGTGTGAACGCGACCAGGCAAACCACAATCAATGGGGCCAGCATGAAGACCATCACCAGCGCATTGAACAGTTTTGCAAGCCAGCCATTCGAGGTCATGCCACCCCCATGGATTTTTTGTAGCGGCCTTCCAGCACGCGGTTGTAGCTGAGCATGACCAGCAGATTGGCCACCAGCAAAATCAAGGCCAAAGTGGCCCCCAGTGGCCAGTTCAATTCGTGCAGGTATTCGTCATAAACCACAGTGGCCACCATTTTCAGACGCCTCCCCCCCAACAAACCCGGAATGGCAAAAGCACTGGCACACAAGCCAAACACGATCAGACAGCCCGACAAAATTCCGGGCATCACCTGTGGCAACACAATGCGACGCACAGCAGTCCATCGCGATGCCGACAAAGACAGCGCCGCCTGTTCGACGCCCGGGTCGAGCTTTTGCAGTGAGGTCCAGATCGGAATGATCATGAAAGGCAGCATGACGTGCACCAAGGCAATGACCACGGCCCACTCGGTGTAGAGGACTTTGAATGTGCCCAGGCCCGCAAAGCTGAAAAATTGGCTGATCACGCCACGCGGCCCCAGCAGCATGCTCCAGCCAAAGGCTCTGACCACCACAGAAATCAACAGGGGAGCCAGCACCACCAGCAAACACACCGTGCGCCATGGGTCACGCATTCGGCTCAACACATAGGCCTCAGGCGCACCGATCAGCAGGCATATGGCGGTCGTCACGGCAGACACCCAAAACGTTCGCCAGAAAATTTCAAAGTAATACGGGTCGGTCAGCACCGCCACGTAATGGGCCAAGGTGTAGGCGTCTTTGACCCCCGTGTTGTAGTCAAAAACCTGGAATGACAGAATGCCCGTCATCAACAAGGGCAGCAGCAACAAACCACAAAACAGCAGCAAAGCCGGCGCTGACAGAAACCAGGGTGTCCAGCGTCCTGGTCTGCTCATGGCAGCACCCGCATGGCGGCATCAGACCAATCCAAACCAGTGATTTGCCCCTCGTGGAGGGGCAAACTTTCGTTGTTGGCGCAGGTCACGGTCAGCAGTCCCAGCGCTGTCTCGATCTGGTAGAGCCATTGGCTGCCCAGGAAAAAACGCGCCTTGACGGTCCCCTCCAGACGGCCCGTGCCGGGTGCAACACACTGAATTTTTTCGGGCCTCACGCTGACCATCACCGTTTGCCCATCGACCCAGACGCCGCCTGCGACTGGGAGCTTCAAGTCTTGCATGTCAATGCAGCAATCACCCTCGTGGTTTTTGAATTGGCCATGCAAGAGATTGGCTTTGCCGACAAAGGTCGAAATGAAGGGGGTCTGCGGGTTTTCGTACAGCGCGTAAGGCTTGTCGATTTGTGTGACGCGCCCTGCTTGCATGACCACCACCCGGTCGCTCAGCGACATGGCTTCGGTTTGATCGTGTGTGACCATGATGGTGGTGGTCCCCACTTTGCGCTGGATTTGCCGCAATTCAAACTGCATTTCTTCACGCAGTTTGGCGTCCAGGTTGGACAAAGGCTCGTCCAGCAACAACACTGGCGGCTCAATCACCAAAGCGCGAGCCAAAGCCACCCTTTGGCGTTGTCCGCCCGAGAGTTCCCGGGGGTAGCGCTGCGCCAAATCGCTCAGGTGCACCAAAGCCAAAGCCGAGGCCACGCGCTGGGCACGTTCGGCCTTGGCCATGGAGCGCATCTCCAAGCCAAAACTCACATTTTGGGCCACCGTCATGTGGGGAAACAGCGCATAGCTTTGAAACACAATGCCCAAGCCACGCGTGTTCGGGGCTTTGTGGGTGATGTTCTGGCCATCCAGAAAAATGTCACCTTCGCTGGCTTCTACAAAGCCGGCCATCATTTGCAGCGTGGTGGTTTTGCCGCAGCCCGAAGGCCCCAGCAGGGTGACGAACTCGCCTTTTTCAACGCTCAGGTTCACCTTGTCGACGGCGCATTGCGTGCCGTAAAACTTGGAAAGATTTGTCAGCGTCAAAAAAGACATTCACCACACTCCTGTGCCCGCTGGCCTGGCTTTGGCCTTTGCAAATATGGACGACGGACATTGACAAATGGTGTTTGAATCAGGCGATGGCGTCAACAGGGTATTTCATTAAATGATAAAAGTATTTATTTAATTCCATTCAGTCGAATTAAATCCATAAAATTTCTTCAAAACTTCGGATCATCAACATGACAACACCACAAATGGGATCAGGCGTGCTCGAACGCGCCTTCGCCATCATTGGCCATTTGTCCCAAGCCCAGCGCGAGGGTGCACGGGTGACGCAAATCGCCAAAGACATCGGTTTGACGCAAGCCACGGTTCACCGCACTTTGCAGGCGCTGATTGCCCAAAACGTGGTGGAGCAAGATGAGCGGACCAAGCACTACCGCTTGAGCATTGAGTTTTTTGTACTGGCCGCACGCGCTGGCAATCCATCGCATTTGCGCGACCTGTGCCGTCCATTGCTGCTGCGTCTGTCGGCCAGTTTGGGTGACACCCTTTTCTTATTGGCCCGCAGCGGGTTCGATGCGGTGTGCATTGACCGCAGCGAAGGCCCTTTTCCCATTCGGTCGTTCACGGGCGACATTGGCGGTCGTGTGGCCTTGGGGGTGGGGCAGGGCAGTTTGGCCATTCTGGCTTTTTTGCCCGAGGCCGAACGCGAAGAAGTGATCCGATTCAATGTGCCCCGTGTTCGCGAACTGGGCACACTCGACGAGGTGTACCTCAGGACCGAAATTGACCGGGTTCGGGCCCAAGGTTATGCCGACACCAACTCGGGTTTGCTCGAAGGCATGGCCGGTGTGGCGGTCCCTGTTTGTGACCGCGATGGCCACGCGGTGGCGGCCATCAGCGTCGGAACGATTTCAGCTCGCCTGAACGATCAGCGGCTGCCCACTGTGGTGGAGCTGCTCAAAAAAGAGGCGCAACGTGTTTCCCCACACATCAACCCCTTTGACCCCACATTGCGCAGGCCGCTGTCTTGTCTTGCGGCCTGGATGCCCAATGGCTGAATGAGGAATCGGTTGGATGGATCGCTTACAGCGGCTTTTTGAGCCAGTGGGCAATCTCACCCACAATGCCCCGGCGAAAAGCCAGCACGCAAATCACAAAAATCACACCCTGGATGATGGTGACCCATGCACCCAGCTGGGCCAGGTAGTTTTGCATGCTCACGATGACAGCCGCACCCACCACCGGGCCAAACAAGGTGCCCAAGCCACCCACCAGCGTCATCAGCACCACCTCGCCCGACATGGACCAGTGCACGTCTGTCAGCGAAGCCAACTGGAACACCAGCGACTTGGTGGCACCGGCCGTGCCCGCCAATGCGCCAGAGATGACGAAGGCAATCAGCTTGTAGAGATCGGTGTCGTAGCCCAGCGAAATGGCGCGGTCCTGGTTCTCGCGAATCGCTTTGAGGATCTGGCCAAAGGGCGAGTGCACGATGCGCCAGATGAAGGCAAAGCCTGCCAAAAAGATGGCCAGTACAAACATGTACATGGCGCTGTTTTGTTCCAGGTCAAAAACGCCAAACAGCTTGCCCCGGGGCACGCTCTGGATGCCGTCTTCACCGCCCGTGAACGGGGTTTGCAGGTAAAAGAAAAACACCATTTGCGAGAACGCCAAGGTGATCATCGCAAAGTAAATGCCTTGCCTGCGGATGGCCAGCATGCCCGTGACCAAGGCCAGCACACCTGAGCACGCCGTGGCAAACAACACCGCCAATTCGGGGTTCCAGCCCCAAACCTTGGCGGCGTGCGCAGCGGCATAACCGGCAGTGCCCAAAAACATGGCGTGGCCAAAAGACAGCAAGCCACCAAAGCCGATCAGCAAGTTGAAGGCGCAGGCAAACAAGGCAAAGCACATGACCTTCATCAGGAAGATCGGGTAGACCCAGATGGGCGCGATGACCAGCACCAGCACCATGATGGCAAAGGCCACCCACTGGTGCGTGAACGACTGGGTCTTGAAAGAGGGCGTCGAGACTGTGGTCATGGTCTTACTTCTGGGTGCCGAACAACCCGGCAGGCTTGATCAGGAGAACAATGGTCATGATGATGAAAATCACCGTGCTGGAAGCTTCGGGGTAGAACACCTTGGTCAGGCCTTCGATCAGGCCCAGGCCAAAACCCGTGAGGATGGCACCCATGATGGAGCCCATGCCGCCAATCACCACCACCGCAAACACCACGATGATGATGTCCGCACCCATGGTGGGGTTGACCTGGTAGACGGGGGCGGCCATGACACCGGCAAAGGCCGCCAGACCCACGCCAAAACCATAGGTCAGCGTGATCATGCGTGGCACGTTGATGCCGAAGGCTTGGACCAAGCTGGGGTTTTCGGTCGCAGCACGCAGGTAGGCCCCCAGTTTGGTGCGCTCAATCACGTACCAAGTGGACAGGCAGACCACCAGCGAAGCCACGATGACCCAGGCGCGGTATTTGGGCAAGAACATGAAGCCCGTGTTGTAGGCCCCCTGGAAGATCTCGGGCACCGGATAAGGCATGCCCGATGAACCGAATTCGTGACGGAACAAGCCCTGGATGATGAGTGCCAGTCCGAAAGTCAGCAGCAGGCCATACAAATGGTCCAGCTTGTACAGCCGCTTGAGCATGGTGCGCTCAATCACCATGCCGGTCGCGCCCACCAAAATCGGTGTGACGATGAGCGAAACCCAGTAATTGATGCCCAACTTGGTGAGCGAAAGGTAGGCCACAAAAGCGCCCAGCATGTACTGGGCGCCGTGGGTGAAGTTGATGATGTTCAGCAAGCCGAAAATCACGGCAAGACCCAGTGAGAGCAGCGCGTAAAAAGAGCCGTTGATCAGCCCGATCAGCAATTGCCCGAACAGGGCTTGCGAGGGAATGCCAAAGATTTCCATGGTGATGTATCGACTTGCTTGAACGAAGGGCAGGGATTACTTCTTGACCAGAGGGCAGTCGCTCTCGGCCAATGGGCGGAAGGCCTCGTTGGCAGGGATCGTGGCGACCAGCTTGTAGTAGTCGTAAGGCCCCTTGGACTCGGCAGGCTTTTTCACTTCAAACAGGTAGGCTGGGTGAATCTTGCGGCCGTCGGGACGCACGCTGCCTTTGCCAAACAAAGGATCGTCCGTAGGCATTTCTTTCATCTTGGCCGCCACTTTGGTGCCGTCGTCCGTCTTGGCCGCGTCCACCGCCTTCAGGTAGTGGATCACGCTGGAGTACACACCGGCTTGCACCATCGAGGGGTATTTGCCGCCTCGCTCAGCTGCAAAACGCTTGGAGAAGGCACGGGTGTTGTCGTTCAAGTCCCAGTAGAAGGTCTCGGTCAACATCAGACCTTGGGCGGTGTTCAGGCCCAAAGAGTGCACGTCAGGCAAAAAGACCAACAAGCCAGCCAGGTTCTGGCCGCCCTTGGTGATGCCAAATTCGGCGGCTTGCTTGATCGAGTTGGTGGTGTCACCACCGGCGTTGGCCAAGCCAATGATCTTGGCTTTGGACGCTTGTGCTTGCAGCAAGAAAGAAGAGAAGTCTTGTGTTGGGAAGGGGGTGCGCACTTTGCCCACCACTTTGCCGCCGTTCTTGGTCACCACGGCTTCGGTGTCACGCTCCAGGGCGTGGCCAAAAGCGTAGTCGGCGGTCAAGAAAAACCAGGTGTTGCCACCGCTTTTGACAATCGCCTTGCCCGTGCCGTTGGCCAGCATCCAGGTGTCATAAGCCCAGTGGATGGTGTTGGCGTTGCAAGCCTTGCCGCTCAGGTCGGCCGTGGCCGAGCCGGAGTTGACGTGCAGCTTGCCCTTGTCGCTGGAGATCTTGGCAATGGCCAAGCCCACCGACGATGTGGGCACGTCAGCGATCATGTCGACCTTGTCGGTGTCATACCACTGGCGTGCAATGTTGGAGCCCACATCGGGTTTGTTTTGGTGGTCAGCGCCCACGATTTCCACTTTGAGCTTGCTGCCGGTGGCCTTGATGTAGTCGTCCACCGCCATTTTGGCGGCGGTCACCGAGCCGGGGCCCGTGATGTCGGAGTAAAGACCCGACATGTCGTTGAGCACACCGATCTTGACGATGCCGTCAGAGATCTGGGCTTGTGCACCACCCGCAAAGGCACAGGCGGCCAAAGCGGCCAAGGAAAGAAGTTTGCGTTTCATCGTGCTGTCTCCGTTAAGAAAAAAAATCAAACACCCAGGTACTCGTTCAACATGCCCATCTTGGAGGACAGCTCATGTGCGCTGAAGCTCTCCACCATCTGGCCATGCTCCATCACGTAGAAGCGGTCGGCCAGGGGGGCGGCAAATCGGAAGTTCTGCTCGACCATGATGATGGTGAAGCCCTTGGCCTTGAGGGCCGTGATCATGCGGGCCAGCGCTTGCACAATGACCGGGGCCAGGCCTTCAGAAATTTCATCCAGCAACAAAAAGCGAGCGCCGGTGCGCAGAATGCGGCCCACCGCCAGCATTTGCTGCTCGCCACCGGACAGGCGTGTGCCCGGGCTGTTGCGCCGCTCCAGCAGGTTGGGGAACATGTCGTAAATTTCTTCGACCGACATGCCGTTGGGGGCAATCACGGGCGGCAGCAGCAGGTTTTCTTCGCAGGTCAGGGCCGAGAAAATGCCGCGCTCTTCGGGGCAATAACCAATGCCCAGTTTGGCAATCTGGTGCGGAGCCCAGTTCACGGTTTCCTGGCCCTTGATGGTGATGGAGCCGGTGCGCCGCCCCACCAGACCCAGAATCGATTTGACCGTGGTGGTGCGACCCGCACCGTTGCGGCCCAGCAAGGTCACCACTTCGCCTTCATTCACCGTGAGGTCCACCCCATGCAGGATGTGCGACTCACCGTACCAGGCTTGCAAGTTGCTAATGCGCAGCATTTCTTTGGGCTCAGCCATGGGCACCCTCCAGCTGGTTGTCGGTGGTGCCCATATAGGCTTCTAGCACTTGCGGGTTTTGTGACACCACGGCGTAAGGTCCTTCTGCAATCACTTGTCCACGTTGCAAGACACTGATGGTGTCCGCAATTTTGGACACCACATTCATGTTGTGCTCCACCATCAAAATGGTGCGGTTGGCCCCGACTTTTTTGATCAGCTGCGTGACGCGGTCCACATCTTCGTGGCCCATGCCCTGGGTGGGCTCGTCGAGCAACATCAGCTCGGGATCCATGGCCAAAGTGGTGGCAATTTCCAGGGCTCGCTTGCGGCCATAAGGCAACTCAACGGCCGTTAAGTCAGCCATATTGCCCAGATCCACCTCGTCCAGCAGTGCCATGGCTTTGTCATTGAGCTGGTTCAGGCTGCGCTCGGAGCGCCAAAAATGCAGCGATGTCCCGGTGGCGCGTTGCAAGCCGATGCGCACGTTCTCCATGACGGTCAAGTTGGGGAAAGTGGCCGAAATCTGAAAGGACCGCACAATGCCACGCCGTGCCACTTGTGAGGGTTTTTCGGAGGTGATGTCATGGCCATTGAACACAATCTGTCCCTTGGTGGGAATCAGAAACTTGGTCAGCAGGTTGAACACCGTGGTTTTGCCCGCGCCATTGGGGCCAATCAGCGCATGGATTTGCCCGCGCTTGACCCGCAGATCCACACCGTTGACAGCAACAAAACCCTTGAACTCCTTGATGAGCCCCCGGGTTTCGAGAATGATTTCGTCAGCCATTGAGTTTTGTACCTGGACAACAAAGAACAAAGAACACGCGAATTCTGTGTCGAGGAAAAAATAGCAGGTACATGGTTATCCCGAAGTTCTGTCTCTTGCGCGACGAATGTTTCAAGATGGACCATCAAAAGTCAGATTTTTGTAGGTTTATGGATGCATGCGGAGAGTGGGGCGCAGAAGCTTGTGCGGGGGCGGGCATTCTGTCGTTTCAACTCATCACCATGCCGCCATCGACATGGATGCTTTGACCCGTCATGCCACTCGATTCGGACGAGCCCAAATACACCGCCAAACCTGCGATTTCGGTCGGGTTCAGGATGCGCCCCAAAGGCACACGGGTCAGTGCGGCCTTGACCAGTTCTTCACCGGTCATGCCCGAGCTGTGTGCCACCTGTGCCTTGAGTTCTTCAACCATGTCGGTCTGGATAAAGCCGGGGCAAATCGCGTTCACGGTCACATTGTGCGGGCTGGCCTCCAAGGCCACACAACGCGTCAGGCCCACCACCGCGTGTTTGCTCACGTTGTAGGCGCTTTGGTTGCGAGACCCCCATTTGCCCGCTGTTGAGGCCATGTTGACAATGCGTCCGTGTCGGCGTGCCTGCATGCCCGGCAGCACCGCCTGCATGAAATGCAGCACACCAAACAGGTTCACATCCAGCATGTCCTGAAAGTCCTGCGCGGCATAGTCCAAAAAGGACTTGCCCCGGTACACGCCCGCGTTGTTGACCAGCACATCCACGCGGCCAAAGCGTTGTTCAACCTGTGCCACTGCGGCAAAACACGCATCGCGGTCGGTCACGTCCAGTCCGATGGTCATGATCCGCTCGGTTGGCAAATCCAACCCATCCTTGACTGCACTGAGACGGGCCACATCGGTGGCGATCAGGCACAAGCTGGCCCCCTCGGCGGCATAGGCTTGTGCAATGGCCAGGCCAATGCCGCGACTGGCACCGGTGATGATGGCGACTTGCTGGTCCAGGCGGTTGGCCATGTTCGATCCTTGAGGTGATTCAAATGAGTGCAGCGCTCTTGCGAGGGCCCTTCGGTCCACCGGGGGTGCTGTCGTCGTGCGGCTTGGACACCGCTTTGCGCAGCACTTGCCCATAGCCCTCGGCCAGCTCCATGCGAGGCCCAAAGCCTTGTTCGATCAGCATGCGGTGGGCCGCAGGCAATTTCCAGCAGGGCGTGAACACAAACAGGTGGTGCTCCAGGTGGTAGTTGACCCAGTAAGGGGCCAGCACCATGCGCATGCCCCAGTGGGTGAGCGTGGTGCGGGTGTTGCGCAGGCGGTCGTTGTTGTCGCCCACCACCGCATGCTCGGCAATGTTGCGGATGCGGCTGATCACCTGGTACCAGGTCAGCAAAGGCAAGAGCCACAGCGCAAAGTAAGCCCACCACACCCCGGCTGCGGCGCAGACGGCGAAGATGGCGAGGTTGCTCAAGGCAAAGTATTTTTCTGCGGCGAACAGGTTTTTCAGGCGCTGCAAACGGCTGGGGTCTTGGCCCATCTCCATGCGGAAAAACTCCAAGCGCCGCTGGACACCGGTGATGCCCAGAATGTCGCGCCGCATCTTGCGCCAAAAGCTTTTTGCGGTGATTGGAAAAGGCGCCGACAAGATCAGGTCGGGGTCGTCCTTTTGCTGTGTGTGGCGGTGGTGGCTCAGGTGGTAAGGCCGGTACAGCGTGAGGCTCGCGCCCACCGGCCAGCCGCACAAAAAGGCGCCCAGCGTGTCATTGAGCCGGGTGTTTTTGAACAAGGCCCGGTGTGCCGCATCGTGCATCAAGATCGCCAAGCCCAGCTGCCTGCCACCAATGATGATCACAGCGGCGATGAAGCTCAAAGGGTTGGGCCAAGCGATGAAAAACGCCATGGCCAGCGCAATGACACCCCAGGCATGCAGCACCAGATAGGCACCCATCCAGTCCGAGCGTTCGCGCAAGTCAGCGTCTTGCTCGGGGCTGAGGGTGGGTTGAGCGGCTGTGGCCATGTTCTGAAATGAAAAAAGCAAAGGAACCATCTTGAGATGAAACCTTTGCCCTATCAGTCACTGAAGTGACCGGTTGCGATGCGATCAGCGTTGGCCGTCGTGGACTGAAACTTTGTCCTTGGTCAGTCCGCCCAAGCGAGAGTGCACACGGGGCCCCGTGCCCATGACCAATGCAAACAAGATTTCATTGGGCCGAGGCGCATCTTGAATGCCCACTTCCATGCTGTTGAAATGGCTGCGCACATAACTGGCGTGGATGTAATGCACCGGCACCATGAGGCGATAACCAGTGTGCGCCACCGCCTTGCTGGCGGGCACCATGGCTTTGGGCTCGCCCAGCACCGTGCGCATGGCCCAGCCGCCCGCTTCATGCCATACAGCGCCGTGTTCCATTTCGCCGTTGACGCCCACAATGGCCGCTTTGCTGTAGACCTCAATGTTGTCTTTGCCCAAGGTGTCCACCAGCTCTTGCGCCAGCACGGTGCCCAAAGACCGCAGCTCCGCCATGAAGGGCATCAGGTCAGGCTCGTAGCGCCCGGCATACGGGTTTTGGATCACTGCACAAGCCGCCGCCAATTTCAGCGGGGTGTCCGTGACCGGGCCGCCTTCGTGGTACGTGGTTTCGATCGTCAGGCTGCGTTTGCGAATTTCAATCAGTGACATCGGTCATCCTTTGTTGGTTTCAATCATTGTTTGGGAATTTTGGCGTCGTTGACGACCTGTATCCACTTTTGGGTTTGTCCTGCCACCAAGCTGCGCATCTCCTCGGGGGTGCTGCCACGCACTTCGCCACCCATGTCTTCCAGGCGCGATTTGACCGCAGGGACCACGATCGCTTTTTGCAGTTCTGCATTCAGGCGATCGATCACGGCACGCGGTGTGCTCGCAGGCGCCATCAAGCCAGCCCAAGACTGCACGTCGTACCCGGTCACGCCCTGTTCAGTGACCGTGGGCACATCGGGCAGACCTTGCCACCTTTGGGGCCCCGTGGTGGCAATCGCCCGCAGTTTGCCGCCTTTGATGTTGGCCATCACCGCGGTGGGTGGGGCAATGATCATGGGGATTTCGCCACTGAGCAATGCCGTCAGCGAAGCCGAGTCACCCCTGAAAGGGACATGCAGCAACTGTGTTTTGGACATGCTGGCCAAGAGCTCACCGGCCAGGTGATGGGTCGAGCCAATGCCCGCTGTGCCGTAGCTGATTTCTGTCGGGTTGGCTTTGGCGGCGGCCAGCAAAGCCGTCAAATTGGCATACTTGCTGTTCGCAGGCACCACCACAAGAAATGGGAAATACGTGATGGTGCTGACCATCTCGAAGTCTTGCACCGTGCGGTAGGCCAAGTTGTTGTACAACGCGCCAGCAACCGCATGACCGCCCGTGGCCAAGAGCAGGGTGTAACCATCGGGTCTGGCCTTCGACACTGTGGTGGCTGCAATGGTGCCCCCGGCACCGGCTTGCGCCTCGACCACCATGGACTGGCCCAAGCCTTTGCTCATTTCTTGGCTCACGGACCGTGCAATGGCGTCCGCATTGCCGCCGGGTGCAAAACCCTGAAGAATTTTGATGGGACGTTCTGGATAGGTTTGGGCCAGAACGGTCATGGGCAAGGCCAAAGACCCTGCACTCAGAGCGATGAGTAAATGTCGACGAAGCATGGTTGTCTCCTCAAGGATGAATAAAGCATGCAGCGCCTTCTGCGGACGCTTGCCTGCACGAACTTCACGGTTGCATCACCAGCTTGCCGCTGACCCTGCCTTGATCGAGCAAGACGTGGGTTTGGCGGACTTCGCTGAGTTTGAAAATCTGGTGTTCAGGCGGCCGAACAAGCCCTTGCGCCATCAGCTCGATGGCTTCTTGCATCAGTGCGCGACGCGCCAAAGGGTCCTCGTCAAAGGTGTGCATCGAAAAGCACCGCACGGCCAAGCTCTTGCCCAAGAATTTGCGAAGCACCTGAAACACGTCGTCTGTGGGCATGCCTTGAACAATGTTGTAAGACACCACCGTGCCGAGTGACGCCAGGCTGTGCAAGCCATCGATCAGGCTTTGCCCGCCCAGATGGTCGAACACCAGATCCACACCACGGCCTTGCGTGAGCGTTTGAATTTGGGTCTTCAGGTCGTCTTGTTCCGTGCACACCACATGGTCAAAACCATGGTCCCGTGCGTATTGGCTTTTGTCGGCAGTCCGACTGGTTCCAATGGTGGCAAATCCTCGGTGCTTGGCGACCTGGCACAGCATGCCCGCTACACCGCCCGATGCCCCTGTGATCAGCACATGTGGCTGTGGGCGATGGCTGGTCCCGGCCACGCGCATGAGTGCCAAGGCCAGTTGCAAGTTGGGCAGGCTGACCGCGTCTTCAAAGGCCACTGTCGGGTGCAAGGGGTAAGGCGCGTCTTGCGGCACCACAATGGCCTCGGCATAGCAGCCACCGCGCTGGGCCAGTTCGCGCGCACTCACGAGCACACGGTCACCCAGTTGCCACTGTGTCACGCCTTCGCCGATGGCGTCGACCACGCCGGCCAGCTCCGCGCCAGGAACGGCAGGCAGTGGCGGCATCCATTTGTAGGTGCCTTGGCGGATCAACACATCCGGGCGGCCCACCCCAATGGCATGGGCTTTCACGCGCACCTGTCCAGGGCCAGGCAGCGGATCGGGCAGATCCACCAGCAGCAAACTGTCCGGCCCGCCGGGCACCTGGACTTGGATGGCTTTCATGCTCAGGCCTGGGCCGCGATCGGGTTGACCAAGGTGCCGATGCCCTCGATCTCGACCTCGCACACATCGCCCGGCTTCATGAACCAGGCGGGCTTGCGGCTCCAGCCCACACCCGCAGGCGTGCCGGTGGCGATCACGTCGCCGGGCACCAGCGTGAAGATGGTCGAGGCGTAGCTGATGAGCTTGGCGATCGAGAAAATCATGTGGCCGGTGTGGCTCGACTGCACCACTTCGCCGTTCAGGCGCGTGATCAGCTTGAGTTCCTGGTTGGGTGCGATTTCGTCGGCCGTGACCATCCAAGGGCCAAAGCCGCCGGTGGATTCAAAGTTTTTGCCCGAAGCGATTTGTTTGGCGTGGAATTGCCACTCGCGGATGCTGCCATCGTTGTAGCAAGAGTAGCCCGCCACATGGTCAAAGGCGTTGGCCTCGGCAATGTTGCGGCCTTCTTTGCCGATGATCACAGCCAACTCGCCTTCCCAGTCGAGTGAGCCCGACACCTTGGGGCAGATGATGGGTTGGCCGTGTGCCACTTGCGAGCGCCACACCCGCAAAAAGATGGGTGGCTCTTCGGACAATTCGCGGTGCATGCCCGCGGCCAGCACTTCCTGGTGGTGGTCCATGTAGTTGCGCACGGCGCAGACGATTTTTTCGGGCTTGGGGATCACCGGCAAGAAGGTGATGTCGGCCAGTTTTACATCGGCGGTTTTGTTGGCCACATCCTGCTTGGCGTTCAGGTAAGCGCCCGAGGCGATGTAGTCCGTCAGCGTGGCGTATTGCGGCAGCGCTTTGCCCAGGTCAACGATGGCGTCTGCGCTCACGAGCGCGCCCCACGTTTCACGGCCTTGGTGGATGAAGGAAAGCAATTTCATAAGAAGTCCTTGGTGGAATGGTGATTCAGTGGGCCTTGGCAAATTTCGCTTGCCACTGGGCGATGGGCATGAAGCTCGGGTCTTGTCTGCAGATGGCTTCGGTCTCGCGCAAGATGGTCTCGTCGTCTTGGCTCAAGTCGAGTGGGTCGCCGTGTGGCTGCGAAATGTAAAACGGCATGTCGATGTAGATCTCGACCGTGTTGCCCTCTGGGTCTGCAAAATAAACCGACAAGGCATTGCCATGGTTCAAGGGCAGCACTTTGCTGGCACCCAATGCGGTGGCTTTTTCCTTCAAGTCCCGCAGCGATTGGATAGACGGAACCGCAAACGACAACTGCATCACGGTGCTGAAGGTGGCCTCGGCAGGACGTCCGCCAGCGATCACCAACTGGTGGTGCTGGTCCGGGCTGGCGCTCAAAAAAACCAGTGGCGCTTTGAAGGTTTTGCCCACGCCCCGATCGGTCTCGACCAATCCGAAGACAGATTTGTAAAAGTGCACCATCTTCTCGACATCGGTGACATAAATGCCGAAATGGGAAGGGGTGGGTTGAGTGACATTGAGCATGTTTGTCTCCTGCTGGGATGATGAAATGGCTCAGAGGCCTTGTTTTTGTTGCAATGCAAAGGCCGCCATCACATTGGCCTGCGTGCTGCGGATGTGCTCAGACAGCATGGCGCTGGCCGTTTCGCTGTCACGCCGAAGCACGGCTTTCATCAAGGCGCGGTGTTCTTCGTCCTTCTTTTTCGAGACTGTTCGGTTGCGTGCGGCAAAGTGCCGATAACGCTCGGCCTGGTCAAACAGGCTCATGCTCCACAGCAGTTGGCGCTCAGAGGGGCAGGCCGCAATCAGGGTCATGTGAAAGTCCCGGTGACGTTGGCTCCACTCGGCGTCCAGCACCACGGGGCCTTGCGGCAGACGGGATTCGATTTTTTCGAGCCGATGAAACGTGGCCACGATTTGTGCCTCCCAGGCATCGTCGCCAGCGGCGATGGACTCTTGCAGGGCCGGGATGTCCAGCATCAAGCGCATCTTGGTGATGTCGGTCAAATCGGAGGGCGAGATGGGGGTGACCCGAAAACCTCGGCGCTCGTCTGCTTTGACCAGGCCTTCTTGCACCAGCCGGTTCAGGGCTTCGCGCAGGGGGCTGCTCGAGAAGCCGTACATCTGTTGCAAGGCATCGACCTTGAGCTTGCTTTCAGGCGCATGGCGACCCGACAAGACATCGCCGCGCAAGACTTGGAAGGCCTGCTCTGACAAGGTGGAGTTGGTAGCTGGATTCTGCATGATTTACAAATTGTGCATAAAAAAGAAATTGTGCGCATTCGAGAAAACCCTGAGGACCCGGTGACGGGGTCAGGGTTTTCTTCGAAGAGGAGGGGGTGCGCGGCTTGCGCGAAAAGCGCGAAGCGACTTATTTGCCGATGCAAAAACTCGAAAAAATCACGCCCAACAAATCGTCGGCGCTGAACTCGCCGGTGATCTCGTTGAGCGCGTTTTGGCCCAGGCGAAGTTCTTCGGCCAGCAGATCCAGGTTTTGGGCCTGTGCGGCCAGATGGGCGTCGGCCATGTCCAGATGCTCGCGCACCCGGTGCAGCGCCTGCACATGGCGCTCACGGGCAATGAACAGGCCTTCGCTGGCTTGTTGCCAGCCGGCTTGGTGCAGCAGTTGCAGTCGCAGGGCTTGCAGGCCCTCTCCAGTGCGTGCCGAAAGCGTCAAACCCGGACGATCTCCCGCCAAAAGGGCCGCATCGGCCTTGTTCCACACGTCAAGCACCGCCACGCTGGCGGGCAGGCGACTTTTCAGTCGGGTGGCAATGTCGGCATCGGCGGTGTCGTAATCGGCTTGGCCCACGCGGGTCAGGTCGTGCAAAAACAGCACCGCATCAGCGGCTTCAATCTGACCCCAGGCGCGGGCAATGCCAATTTGCTCCACCTCGTCCACCCCCTCGCCCTCACGCAGACCGGCGGTGTCGATCACATGCAGCGGCACGCCTTCGATCTGGATGGTTTGCTGCACCACGTCGCGCGTGGTGCCTGCAATGGGCGTGACGATGGCCAGCTCTGCCCCGGCCAACGCATTGAGCAGCGAACTCTTGCCCGCATTGGGCTGGCCCGCGATCACCACCTTGATGCCTTCGCGCAGCAAAGCGCCTTGACGGGCTTTGCCCAACACAGTTTGCAGCGCGGCTTGCAGGCGCGTCAGTTGCCCCTGTGCATCGGCTTTTTGCAAAAAATCAATCTCTTCTTCGGGGAAGTCCAGCGTGGCTTCAACCAGCATGCGCAGGTGAATCAGCGCATCGCGCAGCGCATGGATTTCCTTGGAAAAATCGCCCGCCAAAGATCGGCTGGCACTGCGTGCAGCGGCCTCTGTGCTGGCGTCGATCAGGTCGGCAATGGCCTCGGCTTGCGCCAAGTCGATCTTGTCGTTCAAAAAAGCCCGTTCAGAAAACTCGCCCGGCTGCGCCACGCGCAAACCCGCCAGACGTGGATGGCCTGAAGTCGGGTCCAATTCGGTGGCCGCTTGCAGGCAACGCGCCACCAGCAGCTGCAAAACCACCGGCCCGCCGTGCGCTTGCAACTCCAGCACATCCTCGCCTGTGAACGAGTGTGGGGCCACAAAGTGCAGCGCCAAGCCGTGGTCAATCGGGCTGCCATCGGCATCGGCAAACGGCAAATACGTGGCCTCTCGTGGCTTAAGGGAGCGGCCGCACAAGGCTTGAATCAGTGAGGCCAAATTGCGGCCCGACACCCGCACGATGCCCACTGCGCCGCGACCCGGTGCGGTGGCGATGGCAACGATGGGTTCCTGGTGTCTGGCGAGCATGGTCAGTGGTCCATCACAAAAAGGGGTTGGGTGAAAAGCGGCCACAGGTCAAGGCCAAAAAAAGGCCGCTTTCGCGGCCTTTTGAGTCGACAGGTTTTACTTGAACTTGGGCAAGTTGAACTGTGGCGGCACGCCCATGCGGGTGTTGATCATCCACTGCTGGGCAATCGACAAGATGTTGTTCGTGATCCAGTACAGCACCAGGCCGGCGGGGAAGAAGAAGAACATCACCGAGAACACCAGGGGCATGATCCACATCAGCTTGGCTTGCATCGGGTCGGGTGGCGCGGGGTTCAAGGCCGTTTGCAGCAAAGTGGTCAAAGTCATGACCAAAGGCAAGATGAAATAGGGATCGGGTGCCGACAAGTCGTGGATCCAGAGAACCCAAGGCGCGTTGCGCATTTCGACGCTGGACAAAAGCACCCAGTACAAAGCGATGAACACCGGGATCTGAATCATGATCGGGAAGCAGCCACCCATGGGGTTGACCTTTTCTTCGCGGTAGATCTTCATCATCTCTTGCTGCATTTTTTGCGGATCGTTTTTCAGGCGTTCGCGCATTTCCATGATCTTGGGGTTGATGGCTTTCATCTTGGCCATGCTCGAATAGGCCTTGGCATTGAGCCAGTAGAACGCAATCTTGAGCAAAAGCACCAGCGCCACAATCGCCCAGCCCCAGTTTTGAATGAAGCTGAACAGCTTGTCGAGCAACCAATACAAAGGCTTGGACAGCATGGCCAGCCAGCCGTAGTCTTTGACCAAGTCCAGGCCAGGGGCCAAGGCCTCGAGCACTTTTTCTTCTTGTGGGCCGCTGAACAGCTGGGCACTCAGCGTTTTGGACTGGCCTGGGGCCAGATCGGCCAAAGGCGTGATCATGCCCACCGCATACAAATTGGTGTCCACCTTGCGCACAAAGTTTTCGCGCTGAATACCATCCGCCAGCAGCCAAGCTGTTGCAAAGTAGTGCTGCACCATGGCCACATAGCCATTGGGCGATGTCTTGTCGATTTCAGCCTTGTTCTTTTCAATGTCGCTGAACTCGACCTTTTGGTACTTCTTGGCCTCGGTGTAAACAGCAGGGCCGGTAAAGGTGGAATAGAACGAAGACTCGCCAGCGGGTTTGTTGCCATCACGCACCAACTGCAAGTACAGCTGTGGCGACACTGTGCTGGTGCCCGTGTTGATCACCTCGTGTTTGACGCCAATGGCGTAACTGCCACGGTTGAGGGTGTAGGTTTTGACCAGTTTCACGCCATTCAAAGCTTCCGATTCGAAGCGCAATGTCAATTGGTCTTGGCCGTCTTTCAGGCTTTTTTCACCACTGAAGCGCATCAGCGTTTTGTGGGTGGGGAAGTTGCCACCAATCAAGCCGGTCTGGGCGTTGTAAACGCGTGTGCCACTTTGGTCCAGAAAGACAAAAGGCTTGGTCGTGTCCACAAAATCATTGTGCTTGTTGAACTCGCTGCGCACCAAGTTACCGCCTTCGGTGTCAAAGCTGAGCTTGAGCACGTCGGTGCTGACCTCGATTTTTTCACTGTTGACCGGCGATGACGCACCTGCACTCACAGGCACTTGACCTGGCGATGCCACGCTCGTGGTGGCCGCCGGGACACCCTGCACAGCCGCAGCTGCGGCCGGAGCCGATGCTGCCGAAGCAGGCGCTGAAACAGCAGGCACAGGCTTGGGGAAGAAAGTGGCAGGGCGGCCGTTGTAGACCTGCCATTGATCCCAAAGCAGAACCATGGAGAAACCAAAAATCACCCAGAGGATGGTGCGGCGGATATCGTTCATGAAGGCTTCTTTGACGAAGTAGGGGAAAACAAAGCCGTGAACAGGCGGGGGGCCTGTTCTGGAATGGGGTCGTGACCGCCTTGGCACCAAGGTTGGCAACGCATCAGTCGGTGCACCGTCATGTAAGTGCCTGCTGCAGCGCCATGCTTCCCCAGGGCTTGCAGGGCATACGCCGAGCAAGTGGGCTCAAACCGGCAAGACGAACCCAGCCAAGGACTCAGCAACAAGCGGTAGCCACGCACCAACAACATCAACAAACGCTGCATCATGGCTGGCCTTTGGGGGTGATGGCACGCTCGAACAACTGCAAAAGCTCTTGGCGCACCGCCAACTTCAGCGGTTCGGAGCTGGCGCTGATGAACTGTTTGCGGTCAAAACCCGTGCGCAAGCGAACCACATGGGCAGCCAAGGGCAAACGATCACCAAAGTGTTCGCTGACGTTGTAAATTTGGCGCTTGATGGCATTGCGCGTGACCGCGCGGCGAGCCCAGCGTTTGGGCACCATGGCACCCAGCCAGACATCGGCCAAGTCAAAAAGGGCCTGCTCCGGTGAAGGTGCAGGCCCGACTTGATCGGCTTGAGCCAAAGAGGTGTCTGTCAAGGCAGCCAAGTTCAAGCGATGCAACGCAAAATGCGCCGTGCGCGAGACTGTGCCGCCAGCCAGGGTGGCCTGAAATTGTGGGCGTGTTTTTAGACGCTGCACGGTGGCCTGGCCCCAGCTTCAACCGCCTGCAGCAACAACGGGTTACTGCCAGACGGTTGTGCGGACATTAGACAGCCAGACGCTTGCGGCCCTTGGCGCGGCGTGCGTTGATCACGGCACGGCCACCACGGGTTTTCATGCGAACCAGAAAACCGTGTGTACGGGCGCGACGTGTCTTGGATGGTTGGTAGGTGCGTTTCATAACTCTTCCTTTGTGCCCAATGCCATGAATCAGCGTTGGGCGAAACCCAAGATTATCGCAAACTTTCACAAGCTAGGCAAATCGCGGTGAATTTTGACCCAAGTGTTGTGAGGGTGGATCAAATGGGCCGATGTGGTTTATGATCGCCCTCCCGGTTCGTTTCGGCATGTGGATAAGCTCTTGATAAGCCTTCATATCCCATCGCCCCAGATCCCTACTGTCCACAAAAAAACAAGATCAACATGTCCGAGGGAACCCCCCCAGAATTTCAGTCCGATGTCGGGCAAGCGCTGTGGCAAACCTGCTGTGACGAGCTGTCACGCGAGATGCCCGAGCAGCAGTTCAACACCTGGATCAAACCCCTGACTGCACAGGTCTCCGACGACCAACAAAAGGTGACTTTGTTCGTCGCCAACCGCTTCAAACTCGACTGGGTCCGCGCCCAATATGCGGGCCGTTTGTCGGCCACACTCGAAAGTCTTCAGGGTCACCCTGTTCAAATTGAGTTAGTGATTACTCCTCGTGAAGGCGGCATCAGGCCAGCGCGTGCATCCACGCCTTCTTCCATGGAAGTGCGGCCAGAACCCACACCAGCTGTAGAAGAGCCGGTCACCAACACCTTCCGCAGTCGACTCAACACCGCCTTGACCTTTGACAACCTGGTCGAGGGCACCGCCAACCGCATGGCCAGGGCCGCCGCCATGCACGTTTCGGGCTCACCCGGGCAGCTTTACAACCCCTTGTTCATCTACGGCGGTGTGGGTTTGGGCAAGACCCACTTGATGCACGCCATCGGCAACAAACTGCTGGCCGAGCGCCCCGAAGCGAAAGTTTTGTACATCCACGCTGAACAGTTTGTGTCGGATGTGGTTAAAGCCTATCAGCGCAAGACTTTTGACGAGTTCAAGTACCACTACCACTCGCTCGATTTGCTGCTGATCGACGATGTGCAATTCTTTGCCAACAAAGACCGCACGCAAGAAGAATTCTTCAACGCCTTTGAAGCCCTACTGGCCAAAAAGTCGCACATTGTGATGACCAGCGACACCTACCCCAAGGGCCTGGCCGACATCCATGAGCGTCTGGTCTCGCGCTTTGATTCAGGTCTGACGGTGGCCATGGAGCCGCCCGAGTTGGAGATGCGGGTGGCCATTTTGATCAACAAAGCCATCAGCGAAGGCAGCGAAATGCCCGAAGAGGTGGCGTTTTTTGTGGCCAAAAACGTGCGCTCGAACGTGCGTGAGCTCGAAGGCGCCTTGCGCAAAATCCTCGCTTATTCGCGTTTTAACCAAAAAGAAATCTCCATTCAGCTGGCCCGCGACGCCCTGCGCGACCTGCTCTCCATTCAAAACCGCCAGATCAGCGTCGAGAACATCCAGAAAACGGTGGCCGATTACTACAAGATCAAGGTTGCCGACATGTACAGCAAAAAGCGCCCGGCCAGCATTGCCCGCCCGCGCCAGATTGCCATGTACCTGGCCAAAGAAATGACCCAAAAGAGCCTGCCCGAAATTGGTGAGCTGTTTGGCGGACGCGACCACACCACGGTGCTGCATGCGGTGCGCAAAATCAGCGCCGAACGCTTGCAAATGACCGAGCTGAACCAGCAACTGCACGTTCTGGAACAGACGCTCAAAGGCTGAATGCCGCTCCAGGCCATGATCTCCTGTCATTTACAAGGTTCTGAGCAGTTTTTAGCCGTTTTGCAGCCAAAAAAAGAGAAAATGCGCTTTATTGCACTGCCCGGACCGCTTTGTGCGTTCGTGGGCTGAAACAACACCAAAGGTAGACCCATGATCGTTCTCAAGGCCACCCAAGACAAATTGCTGTCGGTCCTGCAATCCGTATCCGGCATTGTCGAGCGCCGCCACACCCTGCCTGTGCTGGCCAACGTATTGATCCGTAAAACCGGTCATGCCGTGCAACTGACCACCAGCGATCTGGAAATCCAGATCCGCACCACAACCGAGATGGACGGCGACCCCGGCGACTTCACCACCACCGTGGGGGCACGCAAACTCATCGACATCTTGCGCACCATGCCGGCCGATCAGACCGTGAGTCTGGAATCCTCGCAGGCCAAGCTCATCCTCAAAGGTGGCAAGTCCAAGTTCACGGTTCAAACCCTGCCGGCCGAAGACTTTCCGCTGGTGCAAGAAGCCGCCAGCTTTGGGCCCGCCTTCAGCGTGCCGCAAAAAACCCTCAAACAATTGCTGGGGCAAGTCTCATTTGCCATGGCCGTTCACGACATTCGCTATTACCTCAATGGCATTTTGTTTGTGGCAGAAGGCAACAAGCTCAGCCTGGTGGCCACCGACGGCCACCGCCTGGCCTACACCTCGGCCACCCTTGACGTGGAAGTGCCAGCCAAACAAGAAGTCATCTTGCCGCGCAAAACCGTGCTGGAGCTGCAGCGCCTGCTGTCTGACGCCGACGGCGCGATCGAAATGCAGTTCGCCAACAACCAAGCCAAGTTCAGCTTTGACGGCATGGAGTTTGTGACCAAACTGGTCGAGGGCAAATTCCCCGACTACAACCGCGTCATCCCCAAAGGTCATCGCAACAACCTGACCTTGGGCCGCCAGGCCATGCTGTCGTGCCTGCAGCGCACGGCCATCTTGACCAGCGACAAGTTCAAAGGCGTGCGCCTGAACCTCGAGCCCGGCACGCTGCGTGTGGCCTCGACCAACGCCGAACAAGAAGAAGCCGTGGACGAACTCGACATCGACTACGGCGGCGACGCCATCGAGATCGGATTCAACGTCACCTACATCATCGACGTGCTGGCCAATATGGGCCAAGACATGGTCCGCATCGATCTGGCCGACGGCAACAGCTCGGCGCTGATCACCATTCCCGAAAACGACAACTTCAAATACGTGGTGATGCCCATGCGCATTTAAGGCCCCAGCCCACCAGGCCCACCTTATCGAAACCCGCGACCTCTCGCGGGTTTCGGCCATTCAAGCGACAGAGAAAATTGAACATGACCGACGACATCCAACCCAGCGAAGAAGCTTTCACCACCGCCCAACCCAAGATCGACGCCCACCAAGTGGGCGCATCCGAAGGCTACGGCGAAGGCTCCATCCAGATCCTGGAAGGCCTGGAAGCCGTGCGCAAACGCCCCGGCATGTACATCGGTGACACGTCTGACGGCACCGGTTTGCACCACTTGGTGTTCGAAGTCGTGGACAACTCGATTGACGAAGCACTGGCCGGCCACTGCGACGACATCGTCGTCACCATCCACAGCGACAACTCCATCAGCGTGACCGACAACGGCCGTGGCATCCCCACGGGCGTCAAGATGGACGACAAGCACGAGCCCAAGCGCAGTGCGTCCGAGATCGCATTGACCGAACTGCACGCGGGCGGCAAGTTCAACCAAAACAGCTACAAAGTCTCGGGTGGTTTGCATGGCGTGGGCGTGTCCTGCGTCAACGCGCTATCCAAGTGGCTGCGCCTCACGGTGCGCCGCGAAGGCAAAGTGCACCAGATCGACTTTGCCAAAGGCTTTGTGCAAAACCGTTTGCTCGACACCGTGGACGGCGTTGAAGTCTCGCCCATGCGCGTCACGGGGGCCACCGACAAGCGCGGCACCGAAGTGCACTTCTTGCCCGACGTGGAAATCTTCACGCAAAACACCGATTTCCATTACGAAATTCTGGCCAAGCGTTTGCGCGAGTTGTCCTTCTTGAACAATGGCGTGCGCATTCGCCTGAAGGACGAGCGCAGCGGCAAAGAGGACGACTTCTCCGGCGCGGGTGGTGTCAAAGGCTTTGTCGACTTCATCAACGCCAACAAAAAAGTGTTGCACCCGAACGCCTTCCACGCCAACGGCGAGCGCCCTGCTGACAGCTACGGCGGCATCCCCGGCACCAGCATCGGTGTCGAAGTGGCCATGCAGTGGAACGACGGTTACAACGAGAGCGTGCTGTGCTTCACCAACAACATTCCCCAGCGTGACGGCGGCACCCACCTCACGGGCTTGCGCGCCGCGATGACCCGCGTCATCAGCAAGTACATCGAGAAAAACGAGATCGCCAAAAAACAAAAAGTCGAAGTCAGCGGCGACGACATGCGCGAAGGCCTGTGCTGCGTGCTGAGCGTGAAAGTGCCCGAGCCTAAATTCAGCAGCCAGACCAAAGACAAGCTGGTGTCCAGCGAAGTGCGTGCCCCGGTGGAAGACATCGTGGCCAAAGCCTTGACTGACTTCTTGGAAGAGCGCCCGAACGACGCCAAAATCATCTGCGGCAAGATTGTGGAAGCCGCCCGTGCCCGCGAAGCCGCCCGCAAAGCCCGCGAAATGACACGCCGCAAAGGCGTGCTCGACGGCATGGGCCTGCCCGGCAAACTGGCCGACTGCCAAGAAAAAGACCCGGCCCTGTGCGAAATTTACATCGTCGAGGGTGACTCCGCCGGCGGCTCGGCCAAGCAAGGCCGCGACCGTAAATTCCAGGCCATCCTGCCCCTGCGCGGCAAGATCCTGAACGTCGAAAAAGCCCGCTACGAAAAACTGCTGACCAGCAACGAAATCGTCACACTGATCACCGCCTTGGGCACCGGCATCGGCAAGGCCAGCGCCGAATCCGGCAAGAGCGGCACCGACGACTTCAACGTCGACAAACTGCGCTACCACCGCATCATCATCATGACCGACGCCGACGTGGACGGCGCCCACATCCGCACCCTGCTGCTGACATTCTTCTACCGCCAGATGCCCGATTTGGTCGAGCGTGGTCACATCTACATTGCCCAGCCGCCGCTCTACAAAGTCAAGGCCGGTAAAGAAGAGCTGTACCTCAAAGACGGCCCGGCGCTCGACGGCTTCTTGCTGCGCATCGCGCTCAAAGACGCCAGCATCAGCACCGGCGGCGCTGCGCCGCAAGTGCTGACGGGTGAGAAGCTGGAAGCGCTGGCCCGCAAACACCAAGTGGCCGAACACGTCATTGCCCGCCTGTCCAACTTCATGGACGCTGAAGCCCTGCGCGCCATGGCCGATGGTGTGTCACTGAACCTGGACACGCTGGACCAAGCCGCCGAATGCGCCCCCGCGCTGCAAGCCAAGCTGCGCGAACTCAACACCACCGGCATCCCCGCCGAAGTGACAGCCGAGTTTGACGTGCGCACCGACAAACCGATTCTGCGCATCAGCCGCCGCCACCACGGCAACATCAAAAGCAGCATCATCACGCAAGACTTTGTGCATGGCGCGGACTACGGCGCTCTGGCCGAAGCCGCCGAAACCTTCCGCGGTTTGCTGAGCGAAGGCGCCAAAGCCCTGCGCGGCGAAGGCGAGCGCCAGAAAGAAGAAAAAGTGGGCGACTTCCGCCAGGCCATGCATTGGCTCATCAGCGAAGCCGAACGCACCACCAGCCGCCAGCGCTACAAGGGTCTGGGCGAAATGAACCCCGCCCAGCTGTGGGAAACCACCATGGACCCCACCGTGCGCCGCTTGCTGCGTGTGCAGATCGACGACGCCATCGAAGCCGACCGCGTGTTCACCATGCTCATGGGCGACGAAGTCGAGCCACGCCGCCACTTCATCGAAAGCAACGCGCTGCGGGCGGGGAATATTGATATTTGATGGGCAATTGAAAGCCTTTGATGACCCCGCAAGGCACTCAATACGCCCTGTTCGAGTCGGCAGAGGTCATGCCTGTTAAACAACAGTTGCACGCTGCAACTGTTGTGAATGTCCGTCGTTTCAGCGACTATGTGGTTTACGTCGATGAGAGCGGAGACCATTCACTTGAGCGCATAGATCCCGACTATCCGGTGTTTGTGCTCGCTCTTTGTGTGTTTCATAAACGACATTACGCCGAGAAAATTATTCCGGCAGTTGAAAAGCTGAAGTTCAACTACTTTGGCCATGACAGCGTGGTGCTGCACGAGCATGAAATTCGCAAGCAAAAAGGTGATTTCGCTTTTTTGAGCCACAAGCCTACACGCGAAGAGTTCATTGGCCGGTTATCTTCCATCATGGATGCGAGCAATTTCATTTTGATGTCTTGTGTGGTCGACAAGGCGCGATTGAATCGACATGAAGGCGCTGGCTCCAACCCTTATCACATTGCGTTAGGCATCTGCTTGGAGGTTCTGCGGGAATTTTTGGCAGAAAAAACGCAGGATCACCTCCAGACACATGTTTTGGTCGAGTGTCGCGGCAAGAAGGAAGACGCCGAACTGGAATTGGAATTCAGACGCATTTGCGATGGCGAAAACCCGGGCAATCGACAGCTGCCGTTCAACGTCATCTTTGCTGACAAGAAAACCAACCTGACCGGTCTGCAACTGGCCGACTTGGTGGCCAGGCCCGTCGGGCTGAATTACATACGGCCCGAGCAGGCAAACCAAGCCTTTGAGTTGCTCAAGAACAAATTCTTTTGCGCCGGAGGACGGGACCGTGCTGGGCAAGGCTACCAAAATGTAGGGTTGAAGATTTACCCTCCCCAGAAAGCGAAAAGCCCCGATGAACCCACCGAGGCTGTAGCGCCGACCGGGAACCCCCAATCCACTTGATTCGTAGTCTACAACAAAAAATGACTGGCTCATAACGCCATCGAAGCCGACCGCGTGTTCACCATGCTCATGGGCGACGAAGTCGAGCCACGCCGCCACTTCATCGAAAGCAACGCGCTGCGGGCGGGGAATATTGATATTTGAGTATGTGAACTGCTGAAGTCACACCATCAACGGCCACAGAGCCGGGTGGGCTTCAGTTTTTGGTCAGGGAGGCCAGAGACGATGTTTTCACTGAATGGCCCCGTCGTGGGCATATCCAAAAGAAAAAGCCCGCACAAGGCGGGCTTTTCAGACTTCATCTGTCCTCGGGGGGAGCTTTCGCCAACGTGTCCCAAGGCTAGTGCTGCAATTCTAAGCTGCATGCGATCGCTCAGATCTGCATAGGATCAACAAGACCACCGCACAAATTCGTTCCATGGTCTATTCGGAGCTGGAGCTCATCAGGAAGTTACGCAACAGGATTGCGCACCATGAACCCATTTTCCAGCGCAATCTGGCAACTGATTTTCAGAAAATCCATGATCTGATCGCTGTCCGATGTCTCATCACCGCAGCGTGGATGCTGCAAAACCAAGGGGCACAGGCGCTGATTTCAAACAAACCGGTTTGAAGCGCAAGCCTGCTCATGGGCGACCAAGTCGTGCGATCACAATACCTTCAATTCACACCCTCAGGAGCCTTTATGAAATCCCGTGCCGCCGTCGCCTTTGAAGCTGGCAAGCCTTTGCAAATCGTTGAGATCGACGTCGCGCCACCGCGCAAGGGCGAGGTGCTGGTCAAGATCACGCACACCGGCATCTGCCACACCGACGCCTTCACGCTCTCGGGCGAAGACCCCGAAGGGCTGTTTCCGGTCGTGCTGGGCCATGAGGGCGCGGGCATTGTGGTCGAGGTGGGCGAGGGTGTCACCAGCGTCCAGCCCGGCGACCATGTGATTCCGCTCTACACCGCCGAGTGCGGGGAATGTCTGTTTTGCAAGTCGGGCAAAACCAATCTGTGTGTGGCCGTGCGTGCCACGCAGGGCAAAGGCGTCATGCCCGACGGCACCACGCGCTTTTCATACCAAGGCCAGCCGCTGTACCACTACATGGGCTGCTCCACTTTCAGCGAATACACCGTCGTGGCCGAAGTCTCGCTGGCCAAAATCCGGCCCGACGCCAACCCTGAGCAAGTCTGCCTGTTGGGCTGCGGCGTGACCACCGGGCTGGGCGCCGTCAAAAACACGGCCAAGGTGCAAGAAGGTGACACCGTGGCCGTGTTCGGCCTGGGCGGCATTGGCCTGGCCGTGGTGCAGGGTGCCAAGCTGGCCAAGGCCGGGCGCATCATCGCCATCGACACCAACCCCAGCAAGTTCGATCTGGCACGCACCTTTGGCGCAACCGACTGCGTCAACCCCAAAGACCACGACAAACCCATTCAGCAAGTCATCGTCGAGATGACCGGCTGGGGCGTGGACCACAGCTTCGAATGCATTGGCAACACCCAGGTCATGCGCGCTGCGCTCGAGTGCGCGCACCGTGGCTGGGGCCAGTCGGTCATCATCGGCGTGGCCGGTGCGGGCCAGGAAATCTCCACCCGACCTTTCCAGCTGGTCACCGGCCGCCGCTGGATGGGCACCGCCTTTGGCGGCGTCAAAGGCCGCAGTGAAGTGCCCGGCATGGTGGACGACGCCATGGCCGGACGCATCGCGTTGGCCCCGTTTGTCACCCACACCATGGGGCTGAGCGGCATCAACCACGCCTTCGACTTGATGCACAACGGCGAGTCCATCCGCTCGGTGGTGCACTTTGAAGGTGGCGAATGAAACGCATCGAACAACACGCCAGCTTTGGCGGGCGGCAAGAAGTCTGGGCGCACACCTCCAGCACTTTGGGCTGCGACATGCGCGTGGCCGTGTACCTGCCCGAGGCAGCGCTGCGCGGCGAGAAATGCCCGGTGCTGTACTGGCTCTCGGGCCTGACCTGCACCGAACAAAACTTCATCACCAAAGCCGGTGCACAGGCACACGCGGCGCGACACGGCGTGATCGTGGTCGCGCCCGACACCAGCCCACGCGGCGAAGCCGTGGCCAACGACGATGCCTACGACCTGGGCCAAGGTGCGGGCTTTTACGTCAACGCCACACAAGCCCCTTGGGCAACGCATTACCGCATGCAAGACTACGTGGCGCTTGAGTTGCCCAACTGGATCGAGCAGCACTTTGCCGCCAGCGATTCACGCGGCATCTTTGGCCATTCGATGGGCGGGCACGGCGCGTTGGTCACGGCGCTGCGCCACCCGGGCCGCTACCGCAGCGTGTCGGCGTTTGCGCCCATCGCCGCGCCATCACAAGTGCCTTGGGGCCAAAAAGCCTTGACTGCCTACCTGGGTGCAAACCCACAGGCTTGGCGTGCATGGGATGCCGCAGAACTGGTGGCCACTGCACGCCAGGAAAAGCTGCACCTGCTGGTGGACCAAGGCGATGCCGACGAGTTTTTGGCGCAACTTTGCCCCGAACGGTTGCAAGCCGCTTGCGAGGCAGCGGGCCACCCGCTGACCCTGCGCATGCAGCCGGGCTATGACCACAGCTACTACTTCATCGCCACGTTCTTGGGCGATCACTTTGCGCATCACGCCAAGTATCTGTAGGTCTTCGGGGTGGTCTTGATGCGATTGCTCCCGCTCATCGCATCAGGTTTTTTGTGGGAGCGGCGCCCTCGCCGCGATAAAGCCTCGCATACCACCACACATCGCCCCGAGGGCGGGGCTCCCACAGGGATCGCTGCGTCCAGGCGGCACACGCTGAAAAGCCACCGACGGAATACCGGTGAACAAAATTCAAATTTCAGCGTGCCGGATCACCAGCAGCATTGTCAGCGCCCTCTCATTGGACAGCGGACCAATGCTCCTGCTGTCATTAACAAGTCAATTTTTGGGCTTAGAGCGCGTTTCATGGCCTTGCCAAGCTTCATGCGCACTGAACGCAGCGGCCGTCAATTCGATATCGGCCCGAGAAATGCGAACTTGGTTGGCGACATCGCGCCAAGTGTCCACGACACCCATCACCTCCTCCACGATGTGCCGCCCCTGCGCGGCCGTCAAGCCGTAAAACGCGGCAGTGCTCAACGCGGTGCGCAAGTCAGGACGGTTGTCCATATCATCAATGTTCAGCACATGCTCGGCTTTGTCGATGTTCGGGTTCACATCAAACGCGGGTGCCAAACGCCAGCCCGTTGAACTCAACACAAAGCCGTGATTGCGCAAATGGTCGTCCCGATTGCCAATTGCCACATTAAAAACCACGCGCCTGAACAGCTGAGCCAGGTCTGATTGAACCGTCGCTGCATCGCCACTGGCCCGCAGAAATTGCGCCAATTCCAGATAACTGCAGCCCTCACTTTGGTCCTTGCGCAGCAGCGTCATGGCCGATGCATAAAACCGCCGCTGACCACCGACACGGTCGAAGCGCTGCACACAAAAAGTATGAAACTCACCACCCAGGCGCAAAAGCTTTGCAGCAGGGACATCGATGCCTGCACGTTGGGCCATTTGGTGCGTGGCGAACTCCCAAGCCCCGACATCACGGTCATCGTCACGCGCCGGAAATTTGCCGATCCAAAGAGAACCGTCCAGCTCTGAGAAGTTGGCTTTGGGCCGAGCGCCCCCCAACGAAGCACCCGGTGCCACCAGAACAGTTAACCATTTGCGCAAAGCATCGAGATCGTCAATGCGCTTATGGGTCAGTTGCCAAGCCACCTGCTCCAGTTCGCGCAACGTGGTCACGGGTGGTGCTGCAAAAGCATCGTTGCCCAAAAACGCTGGCGTGCCCGACGGGCGAAACCGCAACGCCCCCTGTCGGGTAATGTCCTGCACGCCGATCAGAAAATCCCAGGCATAAAGTGTTCTGGCCGGGCGCTTTTGGTCCTTGGCCAGCAAGGCCTCACGCCGTTTCATCAGCGTTTGTCCCCAGCGGTCGGGTGATGAGTCGAGAAACACGCCAAAGTTGCCCAGCTCCCAACCAGACCTCTAGCCCATCGAATGGCCCCGTCATGGCTGCACCTCAGAAGTGCTGTTGGCAGAGTCGGGTAACTGCATGCTGGCGCGTCGCTGGCGTCGCTCTGCAGCCGATGGGGCCAAAGCCAAATCCTGCAGCTTGCGCCCCACTTTGTCGTCGGCGGCCAAGGCATTGAAATCTGCCTGCAGCCCGAGCACCGCCAGCACACGCAGGTAAGTGCCCAAAGTGGCACCCGCATCGCCGGCTTCGACCTTGTAGACCGAAGTGCGCGACATGCCTGCCCGCTGCGCCACCACGGCCGTGCTCAGTTTGCGGCGCAAACGCGCCAGCCGCAGGCGCTCGCCCAAGGCGGTGAGCAGCGTTTGCTCTTGGGGGAAAACAATGGGTGGCTTGCTTGGCATTTCGCCATTATGGACAAAAACTGTAACTATTGTCCATTTTGGACAGGAATTATGCCGCGCCGCAACTTCATCGAGAGCAACGCGCTGCGGGCGGGGAATATCGATCTTTGATCGATCCGAAACCTCATATCGTCAAAACCCTGTTTTGGCGACATGACAGGGATGACGTGTACTCGCCAAGAACATGAGGCTGCTCTCATGTTCGAAAAATTGAATTATTGCGACACGTTTGCTTGACGTGTCGCTCATGAGAACATATTCTTCAAACATGTTTCAATAATTCAATTTCAAGTACATGTACGACATCGAAACCGTTTGGCAGCCAGACCGGGCGCACAACCAGTTACCGACACTGCCTCCGGGGCACGACCTGGAAAGCAAAGCAGTGCTGCGTGCCTGCATTACGGCCCGCGCTGCATTGGCCGAGCTGAAACAAGCCGCCGAGCTGATCCCCAACCAGACCATGCTTATCAACACGATTCCGCTATTGGAGGCCAAAGACAGCTCGGAAATCGAAAACATCGTCACCACCACCGACCAGCTGTTTCAACACGTTGATGGTGATGGGCAAGCCGATCACGCCACCAAAGAAGCCTTGCGTTATCGAACCGCACTGCACCATGGCTATCGGTCACTCCAATCCAGGCCACTGTGCACGACCACTGCGGTTGAAGTGTGTCGCACCCTCAAAGGTGCAGACATGGATATCCGGCGTACACCCGGTACCCAACTGGCCAACGACCGAACGGGCGAAGTGATCTATACACCGCCGGAAGGGGAAGACCGGTTGCGGACCCTGCTGGCCAACTGGGAACGGTTCCTGCACAACGAAACCGAACTGGACCCATTGATACGAATGGCCGTTGGGCATTACCAATTTGAAGCCATTCACCCCTTCACGGACGGCAACGGACGCACAGGCCGTGTCATCAACATCCTCTTTCTGATCCAGCAAGAGTTGTTGAACTTGCCCATCCTCTATTTGAGTCGGCACATCATCGCGAACAAAGCCGACTATTACCGCCTTTTGCTGGAAGTCACGCGGGACCAAGCTTGGGAGCCTTGGGTCTTGTTCATGCTCAAGGCGGTGGAAGAAACATCGCGATGGACCACCGGAAAGATCGCGGCCATCCGGCAGTTGGCCGAACACACCACCGAACACGTACGGCTGAGCTTGCCCAAAATCTACAGCCGCGAGCTGGTGGATGTGATCTTTGAACAGCCCTACTGCCGAATTGGCAATCTGGTGGACAAGCAGATTGGGCAACGGCAAGCTGCCTCGCGGTATTTGAAAGAGCTCGTGGCCTTGGGCGTGCTGCGTGAAATGACTTATGGGAAAGAAAAGCTCTTCATCCACCCCAAACTGATGCAATTGCTCAGCCGGGACAGCAACGAATTTCAGTTATATGAAACTTTCTGACCCCGACGTGCTGACTGAGGGTGAGGAGGTTTACTCGTCTGAAGCATTTCGAAAATAGCCCCGGGTTTCGTAGTCGCCAAATGGATCAAACACCGCGATGCTCACTCAAGTGGTTGGACATCAGGCGTGCCATCTGACGGCCATTGATCAACTGTTTCTTTTTCAGCGCGACCAAGAGCTTGCCGGTTTCGTCCAGCGTGACATCGTCGCCCGATGCCCGGGTAACCGCCTCTGCCCATGGGTCCAGTCCAGTGCGTTTGAAGTGCACATTGCATGACATGGCAAAACGCTGGACAAATGCGCTCACATTTTTCAGAGGCAGGGCATTCAAGTCTTCGGGCAAGCTGATGGGCTTGAGGGGATTGGACTGGGTTGTTGCAAGGGGTGCATCTTTGGCCCCCGCCCGTACTTTGGTGTAAATCCCGGAACTCACCCGAACCAACAAGCCTTCCTTGATCAACGCCTTGTGCGGAGCGCTGATAGTTTTAATGGCATGTGAGGGTGCATTGTCTGGCATGACCTGATTGTGCCGTCAGACCCTGAACGCAGACGCCCACCTTGTAGGCCAACGGCTGCCTTTTTGTAGGAGCCCACCCTGTGGGCGATGGGCGTGGGACACGTCCTCAATAGGGTTCAACAGGCTCGGGGCGGCTTTAGACTGGAAACTGTTTGATGTTGAGCCAGATGAGACGCGCCATTGGGCGTGACTCGCCTTGAATACCGGCGATGCAAGCCTGTTTCATAGCCTCATTCCCAATGATCATCGTCCTGCATGATGTTCAGTCTTTGGCGTACTGACGTGCTCTTTCAATGATGGACTGAATCGCCTGAGCATGGGTCATGGTGCCACTGTCAATCGACTGCATGAGGGCCAACCCCTTGTTGCTGGGGCGGATGCCATCCACAGCCAAAATAGCCAAGGCTTGGCTCGATGCCCACGATCCTGGTTGGGATGGCGTGGCGTTGTTGGGGTGGCGGTTGGGCGTGTTCATGGCTGGAATAGATCATGGCAGTGTATCTTTACCCGAGTCGAAGTCAAAGTCAGATGAATGACATCAAAAAGTTGCCGAAACGCGCGCCCAAAGGACAGGCACCATGCAGTCTTGAGCAACAGGCAAGAGATGGCTTTTGTGCAGGAGCCCACCCCGTGGGCGATGAGCTGTCTTTGTAGGAGCCCACCCTGTGGGCGATGGGCGTGGGACACGCCCTCAACTTCGCCCTGCAAACCATCGCCCACAGGGGTGGGCTCCCACACCAAAAAAAACCGCCGCCCACATGCAGGGCCAGCGATGCAGCCGTCAATCCGCCCCACTTTGCAGCCCAAACACAATGCTCATGGGCTGGCCTGATCAATAAAACCTTCCTATAAGTGCAGCAGAATGACATTGACTGCTTCTCTGTAAAGAAGCAATTCATTGCATTCTGCTTCCAATTGGGCTTACATTTCAACGAATTTGACCAGCCTATAGGCTAGCAATGTCTCCTGAACTGAACCAACTTCGACTTGAACAAGTGCAGTCCACCCTTTCCGGCTACGCGGACTTGGTGAAGCGGCAGCCACCGTCTCGGGGATGGCTGAAGCTCATCCGAGAAGCCCTGGGTCGAACGGAACGCCAGCAGGCTCAGCGGCTGGGCGTCTCGGGGGCGACGCTGCACAAGTCCGAACAGTCCGAAGCGGATGACCGCATCTCGCTCGGACAACTGCGCAAACTCGCTGATGGACTCGATTGCGAACTGGTCTACGCACTGGTTCCAAGACGCCCGCTCACGGACGTGGTTCAGGAACGCGCTCGCACCATCGCGATGGAAGAGGTTGCAAGCGTGGCCCACACCATGGGACTTGAAGACCAGCGCCCCGGCGCAGAACGGCTTCGGAAACAGGTGGACCGCAGGACCGAAGAATTGCTTCGCGGCCGTTGGTCAAACCTATGGCGATAGACCGGGATGAGCAGGACGGCCAGACACCGCTGGCCACCGACGAGAAGGCTGGGCTCATCCCGGGGAACCTGGCAGCCCTGCGAGCTGCAGACCAAGGTGACTATGAGCTTTTGCTTGTTTTTATCTCGTATTGAGATAAACTGAACCCATGAAAATCATCAGCAACAGTGCCCTGCGGGCCTTCGCTGCCGATCATCCTCAGGCCGAAGCCCCCTTGCAGGGATGGCGGCGGGTGATTGAAAAGAACATTTTTGCAAACTGGGCCGAGCTCAAAGCCGCCTTCAATGCAGTTGACAAGGTGAACGAGTTAGCGGTGTTTGATATCGGCGGGAACAAGTACCGCCTGGTGGCTTACATCCGGTTCGAAAAGCAAATTTTGTACATCAAGGCAGTATTGACCCACCGGGAATACGACAAAGGAGCATGGAAATCATGAATGCAGCCATCGACGTGAAGCACCTTCTCCCAGTCTGGGAGCAGTTCCGTGCCGCCACCGACATCACCCCCATCCGGGATGAAGCGCACTACGCGCGCATGACCGAGATGCTCCAAGCCCTGCTGGATGAAACCCAAGGCGAAGAAAAGCATCCTGCGATGGGCTTGGTCGACATCGTGGGCGATCTGATTGAGGACTATGAAGCGAAGCATCACCCTTTGCCCGAAGTCACGGGTGTGCAAGCTCTGAAATTCCTGATGGAACAACACGGCCTGAAGCAAAGCGATCTGAGCGAGATCGGCAGTCAGGGTGTCGTGTCCGAAATACTGACGGGCAAGCGAGAACTCAACATTCGCCAAGTGCGCGCGCTCAGCGAACGGTTTGGCGTTTCTGCCGCGACCTTTGTGTAAGAAGTGTGGAACGCGGACACCGACGCGCCATGAAGACAGAACGAAAACTTCGGACGCTGTGAGCGATACCCACATGCCAGCTAAAAGGTGAACACCATGAAAGAAGAATACGATTTTTCGAACGCGCAGCGGGGCAAGTTTTACAAGCCTGATTTGCGCCTGATTCCGCCTGTGCGCCTTGATCCGCAGGTGTTGGACTTCCTGGTCAAGCGAGCTGAGGCCAAGGGCATCCCACTCAATGCCTTGCTCAATGCATTGCTGAAGAAAGACATCGAGCTCATCGAGGCAGCCTATTGATCCGGCCAGTTGAAGTTTGAAATGTGCGCCATGCCATCTCGTAGGTCGGCGGCTTCAGCCCCGACATGGCTTCGGCGCAGGCTGCATGTCGGGGCTAAAGCCGCCGACCTACAACATCTTCAAGCATTGAAAACTTTATAGGGCCGATTCAATAAGGCCGTGCCTAGCGCAGCCCGCGCTCAAAAAATACGTTAGGCCCTTGAAATGCATCGCCGCCCACTTGCAGGGCCAGCGATGCACCCGTCAATCCGCCCCGCTTTGCAGCCCAAACACAATGCTCATGGGCCTGCTGCCCTGGTGCGACTGGTAGCGCACCCGGCCGTGGTAAGTGAAGGGTGCGGCCTTGCCGACGGCCAGCTTGGTGTCGCGCACAAAGAGGTGGATGTCGATGCCTAAAGCGGCGTGGCGGATGATTTCGTCGCCGCGTTTGCTGGTCGGGTCGGTGGCGTTCTGGCTTTGCCAATGAAAGTGCGTGTCATCGATCCAGTGGTCCATGTACTTGTGCTCGTCAGCCCGGCCTTGTTTGTTGAGCGTGACCAGCAGGATGTGCGCCTTTTTCTGGGCCAGCACCACATGGCCGACATTCCAATTGCCGGGGTTGTAGACCTCGCCAAACAGCGCCGGAATGTCTTCGCGCATGAAAGGCTCACCGAGCGCCAGATCCAGTGGATCGATGATGTTGCGCAGGCGAGCGAGCGTGCGCATGTCGTCGGTGGCCGTCAGGTCGTCATAGTCCGGGTTGTTGGCTTTCAGAATGTATTGGCCATCGCGGCCCTTGGTGACCACCCGCAGCAGGTATTGGTTGTCGCCGCTGTCGTCTTGCCGCTCGATGGCCACCACATTGCCTGTGATCGAGCCCGCCCGACTGGGCGTGATCAACTCCAGCAACAAATAGTCACCGTCCAGCACCGGGTTTTTGCCGCCGTTCATCGAGTTGCCCGATGCGCGGGCAATGAAGTGGCGACTCGGGTCCAGCGTGCCATAGGCCAGCGGCAAAGCCCTGTGCTCTTCGGCGTCAGCACGCCCGGTTTTGAAATGGCCGCACGCGATTTTGAGGTTGGGGAAATACGGCAACTCCACCGTCTCGCGCCGCTTGACGGGGAAGGGGATCACATTGTTGACGGGCTTCACCGCCACCCTGCTCACCTCGTAAGCGGCCAGTTTGTAATCGACCAGTTCTTGCAGCATGTCCCTCAGCGGTGCCACGTCTGATTCCAAAAGAGCCTGCTTGAGTCCAAAGCTGCCATCGATTGCCTTAAACGGGACCGATGCAGGGTTTTTGGAGTTGCCCCCAGTTAAGGCTGTGATGGGGTTGTTCAGCCAATAGCGTTGCCACGCGGCGTCGGTGCCCGTGGTGGTCAGCATCTTTGCATCGAGGTCGGACAACAAAGGGCGACGACGGTCGAGTACCCCACGCGAGTGAGCGGCCAAAATGCCCAGCGCAACAGGCTGGCGCAGGCCATCCAGTTCCAGCCACGCCTCCAGCGTGACGGCCATGAAGCTTTTTTTCATCTCCATGGTTTCCACGTACTGCAAGACCATTTGGAAACGCTCTGAAACCGCGGTGTCGTCCGCAGACAAATCCCCCATGCTGTGGACCAGAGCAAACCAATGGCCTTCACGCCGACGCATGTCTTGCATGCTGCTGCCCGAATGGTAAAACTCAGTCAGGGTGGGCCTGCGGCCCAGCACGGCTCGAAGCGCCTCGTAGTCCTTTTGCGTTCCGGCTCCATCGAGCGATTTCAGAAACTCGATGATCGACAGGTCGTAATTGACGTAACAACCGTTTGGCAGCTCCAGTGCGTTCCTCTCTGCCTTGCGGCCAAAGTCCGCTAAAGCTTTGTACGTGCTGCCCACACCAAACAAGGCTTGTGGTTTGCCCAAAAAGGCTTGGTGATTGCCAATGAAGTCCAGCACGACCAACTGCTGTTTGCCTTCGTGCCGCCGCAAGCCACGCCCCAGCTGCTGCAAAAACAAAATTTTGGATTCGGTGGGCCGCAGCATCAACACCGTGTCAATGCTGGGCAAGTCCACGCCCTCATTGAACAAGTCCACCGAGAACAAAACTTGCAAACTACCATCTTCCAGTTTTTCGAGCGCCTGTGCACGCCCCAGCACTGAGCCCGAATACACCGCAGCGGCCGACACGCCAGCCCGCGTGAAATGCTCTGCCATGAAGTCGGCATGCCGGGTGGACACACAAAACGCCAACGTGCTTCGCTGGGCTTTGGCCCGCCACTGCGACAGGGCATGCCGTGCACGCGCCAACGTGGCCAACTTGTTTGACAGTTCTTCAGGATCAAAGCGTCCATTGCGCCAAGGCACTTCTTTGTAATCGACCGATTCGTCATGAACGCCGTAGTAATGAAACGGAGCCAACAAGCCGCTGGTGATCCCCGCAAAAAGGTTGCAGCCGAAGACCAGGTTGTCGTCACACAAAGACAAAATGTCCGACTGGTCTGTGCGGTCTGGCGTGGCCGTCAAGCCCAACAAAAACGAGGGCGCAAAGTGCGCCAACAAGCGTTTGTAGGTGGCCGCAGCGGCGTGGTGGAATTCGTCCACCACGATGTAATCGAAGTGCTGCGGTGCAAAGCGCTCCAAGTGCGCCGCCTTGCCCAGTGTTTGTACCGATGCGCACAACACATCCACATCGCCATCGCGGCTGCGCCCGGTGTAATAACCCACACGCTTGCCGGGCAAGATGCGGATGAAGGTGGCCGCCGCTTGGCTCAAAATTTCTTCGCGATGCGCCACAAACAAAATGCGCCGAGCCCCCATGCGCACCGCATCAAAAGCGGCCAGCCATGTCTTGCCGAGACCCGTTGCCAAAACCACCAAGCCGCGTCGATAACCGTTTTCGCGGGTGTCGGCCAGTGCGGTCAAGGCTTCTTGCTGAATGTCGTTGGGCGTTGGTGGTGCCTCTTGTTCATGGCTGCCGGGAGCCACCGAACGCGTGGGCGGCAAGCGCCGCTGTTCATAGGCCTCGATCCAGCTGTCGGTCAAGGCCATGGTTTTGGGGTGCGCAAAGAGTTCTTCAAACCGTTCGCGTGCTTCCAGATAACCGGCATCTTGCGGAAACACCACGCGGTAGTTCCACTCCAGCCCATCGCGCAGGGCTTTGCTGCTGATGTTGCTGGACCCAATGAAGGCGGTGCCAGACGCCAACTGCCCGGCTTCGAAGCGGGCGAACACATAGGCCTTGAGGTGAAAGCTGTCTTGGTTTTGAGTGGCGTAAACGCGCACCTCAGCACCGCTTTCTTGCAGCAAGAGCAGCAAGCGCAAAGCTTCTGGGTCGGTGATGTCCAAATAGTCGCTGGTCAACACCCGAACGCGATGGGTGTCACCTGCTTGTGCCATGCCTTGCAAATCGGGTAGCAGCAAACGCAGCCCAGAGGTCTTGACAAAGGACACCGCCAAATCGGCTTGGTTGGATCGCGCAAAAGCGGCCGACAGGTGCGGCAAAAAATGGTCGTCGCCACCCGTGACCAGTCGCTTGTCAGGCCCGGTTGAACGGTGGGCCAAAGCATTGGTCCAGCTTTCTGTCCGATCCGGCCGTTGATCTTGGGTTTGCCAAAACTCCATGCGCAACAGTTCGGGCATCGCCCCCAGCCAAGCACGCACGGTGTCCTCGTCGGCATCGGTAAACCGTCGCCCGTCGTGTTCACGCTCGCCGTTGCCAAGCTTGTAGCTCACATAAATGCGGCCACCAGCTTTGAGCGCCGCCCACAATTTGGACAACACCCCCGGCATGTCAAAAAGCGGCACATGCAGCAAGCTGGCGCAACACCAGATCGCATCGTATTGGGCGACCTCGTCCACATCTTCAAAGCGCCGAACATCCACCACAAAGCCACAGTGCTCACTGGCTCGCTTGGCCAATTCAACAGAAGCATCAAAAGCGCTGACGCTGAAACCCCGGTCAGCAAATGCACGCGCATCACGCCCCGACCCGCAACCGGCATCCAAGATGCTTGCGCCGGGGGCAAGACCGTCAAGAAAGCGCTCGTAAATTGGCCCCATGTCTACCCGCAAAGTTGAGCTGAAAAATTGCTCGGCGCGGTCGTTGTAATAGCCGACAGTAGACGATGGATCGGGCTGGTTGGTCATGTACGGGGTTTCTGGCGGCGCGTTGGTTTTGATTTTGATTGTCCTCAATTTTCAATATGGAGCCTGAAATGGGGTAACTGCCAAATTTGGTGTGATGTCATTTTTTACATTTGATGTGTGTGAGTAACTGCTTGTGGGTGATCTGCGACATTAAGGTGTCGTGCCTGTCTGACTGGCGTTGCCTTACTGCGCATGGCGGGTTGCGCTAGTTGCCAAGACGTACGCTAGTGGGTTTTGCTTTATGAAATAGTATGGTCCGAGCTAGCCCGATTTTCCGCTGAGCTATGCTCTAAGATAAATGCTACGTCATTTTCCGAATTCACTCATCCGATGAAATCATCCCAAGAATTTCGCCTTGCCGGCGTCGACTCATTAGAGGACGTCGAAAGAGCTCTCGGTACCATCCATGGAAATCGTGAGTGCGGCCTGGCGGTTTCTGCTAAGAACCTCAATAAGCGGCGAGGCTCTTTTCGGGATGCCGCTTACCTCCAAGCGTTATTAACTTGGGCTCGTCTGAATCCGGAGGCGGCACTCAACGTAGACGGTGGTTCTGAGAAAAGTGCTTTGGAAATCCTCGGCGAGGCTTGTGGTTACTCTAGCGGCATCGCTGCCATGTCGTTAAGCGGATCAGTCAAAGTGCGTGGTGAACCCGTAGCTCGGCAACTTGCACTGCTGGGTGCCAAGTCGAGAATAGAGGCAGCCTACCAAGGTGACTATGACTCTCTAGTGCACGGAAGAACTATTGACCTTCTCTCCGTGAGTGGTGCCACGCGCCAGTACCTAAAACCTTTGTTTAACGGTCCTTCACCAAGAAAAGTTAAGGACAAATTCGACCTGAAGTCCACTATCCGTGGTCTTGCAATGCGAGCGGCACCTTCTTCTACTGGTCTTGACGAAAGCACAATTTCTTCGCTAGCCACCCTAACGCATGAGCTCTTTGAAAACACACAAGACCATGCAATTTCAAACGAACAAGGTCAAGTCTATAGAAGACACGTTGAGCTCTTGAATGTTGGATGGATCGCCAGTTCAGAGGTAGATGCAAAGGGTGACTTCTACGGAAATGAAACCCTCAAAGCATATTGGGATGCCATCTCGTCGAGCCAAACTGGGCGTGAAAAGGTCGCTGGTCTCAGCTTCAACTTTCTAGACTCTGGACCTGGTATGGCAGCCCGGCTCCTTGGAAAGCCAGTATTCCAGATGACTGCAGAGGAGGAGGCCACCGCGCTTCAGCAATGTTTAAGAATGCACGTCACCTCTAAGAGTACGCACGCGACCGGCCTTGGGCTTAACGCGGTTTTGTCAGAAATTGCCCTTGCAGCCGGTTTTGTCCGAATTCGTTCCGGTAGGCAAGCTATCTTCAAATGCTTTTTACCAGGTGCAAATAGCGCAATTCAGAACTTGGATTTCGAGAACTGGTTTGGCCCACAGCGCGAACTCCTCCGCGTGGCTGGCACGCTTGTGAGCATCTTTATTCCTTTGCCGCGGCCAACCTTATGAAACGCATGATTGCCTTTAGGTCTCGGACAAACTGTAGGTCCTCCGGAGAGTTGATCGACGTCCTTGTTTTGTTCTTCGCGCGGTCCGAACTCGACATGAACGTCCTGGACGATGAAATCCAGAATAACCTCAAGTCGGATGATCCGTTGCCGGATGCTTTGCTGCTCGTGTCGTTTGATGTGTATGCAGATCGACTTATTGACGTTTGGACGCAAAACAAGTCTCGTGCTGACGGTCTTGTGAGACGTGGTCGGCGCAACGCCGTTGACTACCTGAAAGAGCTCACCATTTGGAAGTTTCATGATGGCTTGTTTATTCAAACCTTTCGCGACAATCAATCACGACGGACCTACGATCTCGACCTTGCCAAACTTTGGCAAGCCGGACTGGCGCAACTTGTCGATATCCGGGGCGCGTTTCAAGAGGCACCTCCAGGACACATATTCAAACATCCCTCAGGGCGTGCAACGCGTCAATTTTTGCTGGCGAGCGAGCTTCTGCGGGACGAGGTGGATGCCTATTTCGTAGCGGTGGCTATATGCGCCACGGCTTGGAGCAGGTTGAAGTGCACATCTACGCTTCACATCGACACAATGGGGATCTATCCCATAGCGCGGGCTGTCGAGGATGTAACACGCTCTTGCGGCGGCAACAGATCAGGATGGGAGATCGATAGTTTCCACTCGCATAGAGGGATGGCGGAGCTACACACCGTTTTAACTGAGGCTGACGCCGTTCTGGTTAGCGCGTCGACTACTGGCTCAATGGTGACGAAACTTCGCGAGGACGGTGTGTCTGAAAACGCCTTGATCACTCTTTTAGAAATGTCTGATGAGGGACGGAGTGGAAGTGTTGTCTATGCGCGCAGCCGTCACACTGAAGCACTCTCGGCTGGTCCACAGCGAATTCAAAATGAGACAGTAATCGAACTCGCGGGCGAGTATTTTGCTGCGCAAGGTAAAAAGCCAAGACCTTTCGTGCTCACAAAGGCCCATCAGCCTGCGTCACTAAATCCGTTTCTCAAAAATTTTAGTCATCGTTCTGTTCTCCGGCTCAATCACCCTCGCGCTGGGAATGTTGCTCGGAAGGACCTAGTGAGTCTAGATGAGACAAAGATCGTTGAAAGCGCGGATTTAAAAAAGTGGCTGAAAGATGAAATACGCTTGAAGACGCCTGTTAGCGTCTCGCATATTCTTGGTCTCAATGGCGTAGGCGGTGGTCGCATGGCGCAGGTTTGTGCAGAAATTTTGGAGTCAATCACTGGCCGACCACCAAAGCTTATAAATTTTGAAAACTTAATGGCCCTTGATGATGCGGCGAGGAGTGAGGTGACCGGGGTTCTTGTGTGCGGTGCTGTTGTCGGGGATGGTCACAGTCTAAGAGCCATCGCACGTGACCTTCGCGAGCTAGCACCCAAGGCATCTCGTCATTTCGTCGTAGCTGTCGGTTTACCTGAGACGATGCGGGCTTGGCTTCGACTCAAACAGTTTTTGATCCAGTCTGATGATAATGATCGTCCATATCTTCTTTCATCTTGGATGGTTCTTCCAACAGGTGCTCCGTCTGGCACCGGGGACGCTTGGTTACGTGCGGATGAGCTTATGCAGCAGGCTGATCAAATGGATATTACTGATGATGCGCCTTGGTCCAAGGATCACACTCAGTCTTCGATTTTAGAAATGGCGAAAACCCTGGAGTCGCTTCAAGACGGATACCTGCAAACCATGTCTGGCGATGAGCTTCGATTGACAAGTGGCTTCGTGTTCTGGAATCCATCAAACGAAATACGCGCTGACAGTAACAATGCGGCAGTGTGTTTCCTTGCCATGTCAGCCGCTCTCCAAAATGCGCGTGAGCATAATGAGGCGGGTAGCAGATTAAGCTCATCGATGCATGAGACCGTTGTCCTGGACGTTGAGAACTTTCTTCGCTTTAACGATGGCGTTCTGCAAGTAAGCCTACTTCGGGCGGCTGATGCACATGAACTTGATTATTCCGGTTCGCCGGAACTCAGCGAAATGATGCGTGAGTTTCTTGAGAAAGTTTTCCTCAACACCAGTCGTCCGTACGGCGAAGCTGCCTTGGAATTTGGCTTGGCCTTAGCTACTCAGCGTCTGCGCCTCAATAAAGCCGACAGCCTTGAACTCATCAGTAGGATCAAGGATAAGCTGACGCAACCAAGCGTGCTCCATGGCTTGATTTATGCTTGGTGGCTGAGCCTCAAAGGCCACTAGCATCATCCCGCTTTAAGTTGACTGGTGGTAGTGAACAGTAAGCGGCCCTTCGCAGACAACCCGGCAGCGACTGAAATCGCTGCACATCTGTGACACCACACACTCTGAAACGGGTTCGCCCTAGTGTTGGTTGCTGTTGACCATATCGCCCTTGCTGGAAACACGCACAGCTCACGAATGCATTGGGGCTATGAGTGTCTCGGCTTCACCAGGGATTCCTGCGTGTCTGAAGGGAAATGACCTTGAGCAGCGCATTTCAGCGAATTTAAAAGTTGGATTTTTGAATCAGTCAACACAAATGAAGCTGGACCGTAAGCGTCCGGTGAACCCATCTTGAGATTCAAATGCCATCCCGGCAACATCCTGGCCACACAACAACAACGTGGACACGATGATGAATCAAGACACTCCTACCCCTTCAACGCCTTCGCGCACGCGTCGCATTTACAGCACTCAGTTCAAGTCTGAATTGGTGGCCTCCTGCCAACTCCCCGGCGCATCCGTCAGTGCCATCGCGGCAGCCCACGGCATGAATGCCAACGTACTGCGCCGCTGGCTCCAAAAGCATCGCCAACACGGCTCACATGTCCCACATGTCCCAAGCACACCGCCCGCATCTGCTCAGACCAGCAGCGCTGGATTCATCGCGCTCGATCTGAGCGCCCTGCAAGCTGCACCGGCTTGCTGTACTGCTCAGACCATTGATCTGCGCTGCCAACGGGGCGACACCTTGGTGTCGGTCGCCTGGCCCCTGTCTGGCGCTGCTGAGTGCGCCTCACTTTTACTGCAGGTGCTGCGATGATCCGCGTCGATGCAATCTGGATGGCCACCCTGCCGCTGGACATGCGCGCCGGTGTCGATACGGATCATCGCAACACCTGCAGTAAAAGTGAGGCGCACTCAGCAGAGATCGGAAGAGCACACGTTGAACTCCAGTCACATTCCTATCTCGTATGCCGTCTT
>NZ_CXON01000014.1:0-113044 GCF_001269405.1 Limnohabitans sp. 2KL-3 | reverse complement strand
GCTCCGGCATCTGACGCATGACCTTGTGGCTTTGCATGTCCTCGGTTACTCACTCTCGTTCGGTCCTTCGCTCTTGCCTTGTGGCCTCAGCGGCCCCGGCTTGCAGCTACTACGACCTCTGCTGACTTCTCGCTCCGGCAAAGCCGTCTTCCTTTCAGAAACAAGGCGAGATCTCCCCAGGTAAGGGTCGCACACCTTCATCGCAAAACCGCCGCATCTACGCCACCTCGCCTTGGTCACAAGAGCTTTGCAGTAATGGGCCTGCTCGCCCTGCTTGGCAACGCCTTCTATGCGGTTCTTGTTCATCGGCTCACGATTTACGCTCCACGCTTCCTTCCCACGCTCGGTCGCCCTCACGCAGTTGCGCAACACTCAAGCTCACTGTGACCAGCTCGCAGCGGGACTTGCACCCGCAGGTGTGCGCCCATGCTGGGCGCACACATGAAAAAGGCCTGCAAGAGCAGGCCTTTTGTGAGTGGGTGGTGTCCTTTTAACTGCCGCGTGTCACGGGCATGCGAACGTCACCGGGCAAGGCCAGTTGCTTGGCCAGTTCCAGCTTGGCCAGCGAGTTGCGGTGCACCTCGTCCGGACCATCGGCCAGGCGCAGGGTGCGCTGGTGGGCGTAGGCATAGGCCAGAGGGAAGTCTTGCGACACACCGCCACCGCCGTGGGCCTGGATGGCCCAGTCGATGATCTGGCAGGCCATGTTGGGGGCCACGATCTTGATCATCGCGATTTCGGCCTTGGCGACCTTGTTGCCCACGGTGTCCATCATGGATGCGGCCTTGAGGGTGAGCAGGCGGGCCTGCTCGATCATGCAACGCGACTCGGCGATGCGCTCTTGCCACACGGTCTGACGGGCCACTTCGCGGCCAAAGGCCACACGCTCGTTCAGGCGTTTGCACATCAGCTCCAGCGCGCGCTCGGCAATGCCGATGGTGCGCATGCAGTGGTGGATGCGGCCAGGGCCCAAGCGGCCTTGGGCGATTTCAAAGCCACGGCCTTCGCCCAGCAAAATGTTTTCGGCTGGCACGCGCACGTTCTTGAGCACCACCTCCATGTGGCCATGCGGGGCGTCGTCGTAACCAAATACCGACAGGGCGCGCACCACGGTAATGCCGGGCGTGTTGGCCGGCACCACGATCATGGACTGCTGCTCGTGACGGCCAGCGTCAGGGTTGGTTTTGCCCATGACGATGTAGACCGCGCAGCGTGGGTCACCTGCGCCGGACGACCACCACTTGCGGCCGTTGATGACGTACTCGTCACCATCGCGGCGAATCTCGCATTCGATGTTGGTGGCATCGGATGAGGCCACATCGGGTTCTGTCATCAAAAACGCTGAGCGAATTTCGCCGCGCAACAATGGCTCAAGCCATGTGTCTTTCAGCTCTTCGCTGGCGTAGCGTTCGAGCGTTTCCATGTTGCCGGTGTCGGGGGCTGAGCAATTGAAAATTTCTGCGGCAAAGGGCACGCGTCCCATGATTTCGCACAGCGGTGCGTATTCGAGGTTGGACAGTCCTTGCGGTGCGCGGGTCGACTTGGGCAAAAACAGGTTCCACAAACCGGCAGCGCGTGCCTTGGGCTTGAGTTCCTCGACGATTTTGGTGGGGACCCAAGCGTTGCCTTTGGCACGGTTTTCGGCGATCTCTTCAAAGAACCGCGCCTCGTTGGGGTAAATGTGCTCGTCCATGAAGGCCAACAAACGGGCCTGCATGTCTTTGACCTTGGGGGTGTATTCAAAATCCATGGTCTCTCTCCTGGGGTTGTGGTTCGGGGGGTAAAAGGGTCAGGCCTGACGGGCAAAACGCCAGGCGAGCTCGGCCATGGGTCGGGCGCCCGCGCCCGAGGTTTTGGCTTGTTCACTGGACGCGGTGCCGTCTTCGACGCGTTTGGCAATGCCTTGCAAAATGGCCGCGATGCGGAACATGTTGTAGGCGAGGTAAAAATTCCAGTCCTGGGCCAAAGCTTCGGGCGTGGTGAAACCCGTGCGCTCGCAATAGCGGCGGATGTATTCGGCTTCAGATGGGATGCCCAAGGCAGCGAAATCAAGCCCACCGATGCCACGGAAGGTGCCGGGTGTGATGTGCCAAGCCATGCAGTGGTAACTGAAGTCGGCCAGCGGGTGGCCCAGCGTGGACAGCTCCCAGTCGAGCACCGCCAGCACGCGCGCTTCGGTGGGGTGGAACATCAGGTTGTCCAGGCGGTAGTCGCCGTGCACGACGCCGACCAGCGACTCGTCCTTGGCGCTGGCCGGGATGTTTTTGGGCAGCCATTCGATCAGCTGGTCCATCTCGGGAATGGGCTGAGTGATGGATGCGGCGTATTGCTTGCTCCAGCGGCCAATTTGGCGCTCGATGTAGTTGCCGGGTTTGCCGTAGCTGGACAGTCCTTGCTTGGCGACATCGACCTTGTGCAGCGCCGCCAGCACGCGGTTCATCTCGTCGTAAATCGCACCGCGCTCGGCAGGCGTCATACCGGGCAGCGACTGGTCCCACAGCACACGGCCTTGCACGAACTCCATAACGTAAAACGCGCGACCGATCACCGATTCGTCGTCGCACAGCACATGCATTTCGGCCACGGGCACATCGGTGCCGTAAAGGCCTTGCATGACGGCAAATTCGCGTTCAATGGCATGCGCCGAGGGGAGCAGCTTGGCCACCGGTCCCGGCTTGGCACGCATCACGTATTGGCGCGAGGGGGTGATGAGCTTGTAGGTGGGGTTCGATTGCCCGCCCTTGAACATTTCCACGCTCAAGGGACCCACAAAACCGGGCAGCCGGGCGCTGAGCCAGGCCTCCAAGGCAGGGATGTCGAAGGCGTGGGTGCCGGTGACAGGCCGGGTCCCCACAAAATGATCAAAAGCACTCATGGGTGGACCCGTCGGAAATTGGTTTTCGCCGCTGTTGGCAGCGAGAGGGTGGAAATGGGGTGTGTCAATGGTCCGCGTTGACGATCAGCAGCAGCGCGTCGCGGTCCAGCACCACCAGGCCACCGGGCTCGATGCGGATGATCTGCTCGCGCTCCATTTGCTTGAGTTCCTGGTTGACCCGCTGGCGCGATGCACCCAGCAGCTGAGCCAGTTCTTCCTGGGCCAATTGCAAGCTGATGCGAATCGCCTTGGCGTCCGACAAACTGGGCACGCCGTAGCTGCGCAGCAAGTGGTTGAGCTGCTTGGCCAGCCGAGCCCGCAAGGGCAGGGTGTTGAGGTCCTCTACCAAGCCATAAAGCTGGCGAATGCGCCGCGCATGCAGGCGCAGCATCGCGTCGTAAAACTCGACGTGCTGCGTGAGGATTTTCTTGAAGTCGGCCTTGGCCACGTTCAGGGTGGTCGTGTCGCCGTGTGCATAGCAGTCGTGCGTGCGACGGTCCCCGTCGAAGATCGACACATCGCCAAACCAAATGCCCGGCTCCACGTAGGTCAGCGTGATCTGTTTGCCCGACACCGAGGTCGAGCTCACGCGCACAGCGCCCTTGGCACAGGCGATCCACTGCTCGGGCGGGTCTCCCCGCGCAGCGAGCATATCGCCGTCTTTGTGACGTTTGACGTAAGCGCATCGAAGTATGTCGTGTCGAAGTGAAGGTGAAAGGCTTGAGAACCAGCGACCACTGTTGATCGCCTCTCGTTCCTCCATTGTCAGAATCGGTTCGTCCATGCTCTGTCCTTTGAGTGACTGATGATTGGGTTTTTGTCGCCTGGGGGACCAGTCGCTTTACTCGTATTTAGGTTTGTGCTTGTTCAAGAACGAAGCAATGCCGATGCCTGCGTTCACATGATGCAAGTTTTTGACGAAGTGATCACGTTCGCGTGCCAATTGCGCATTGAGGCTGCTGCCATCGGCATCGCTGAGTAAATCCTTGATGCTGGTCAAGGCGTTGGGGGCGCGGCTGTTGAGCAGTTCACCCAGTTGCAGTGCTTGCGCAAGGGCTTGGCCTGCATCGGCCAGGCGGTTGACCACACCCAGTTGCTGCAAACGCTCTGCGCCAATGCGCTCACCACACATGAGCAGTTCGGTGGCCAACTGGCGTGGCAAGGCGCGTGACAGACTCCAGCTGCCGCCGCCATCGGGCGACAAGGCAATCGAGCTGTAGGCCATCACAAACACGCTGTTGCGCGCCGCCACGATCATGTCGCAAGCCAGTGCCAACGAAAAACCGGCACCGGCCGCAGGCCCTTCGACGGCGGCAATCACCGGCTTGGGAAAGGTGCGGATGGCTTCGATCCAGTTGTGCAGGCCTTCGATGCTTTGCGCCTGGTGCCCGGGCGGCAGCTGGCGGTTGTTTTGCAAGCGCTGCAAATTGCCGCCTGCGCTGAAAATGCCATTGGCACCGGTGATGACCACGCTGCGCACGTCCGGGTTGGACTCGGCCACGCTCAGGGCTTCCACACCTGCGGCGTACATTTCGGGCCCGAGTGCGTTGCGAAACTCCGGGTTGCTGAGGGTCAGGACCAGGGTCCTGCCTTCGCTGGTGCTGAGCAGTTGGGCGGTCATGCTCAGTCTTCCGTGTGCATGAGGGACAAGCCAATGGCACCTCGGCGGCGCAACCAGGGGCTTGGGCGATAGCGTGTGTCGCCATAGACTGTTTGCAGGTTGAACAACACTTCCAGAATGCTGTCGGGTCCGAGCTTATTGCCCATGGCCAGTGGACCCATGGGGTAGGCCAGGCCCAAGGTGACGGCAGTTTCCAGGTCTTGTGGGCTGCAGATGCGCTGCTGGCACATGTCAGACGCGATGTTCACGATGGTGGCCACGACGCGCTGCGTGACAAAACCGCCGCTGTCGCGGATGACCGACACGGCCTTGCCGTCGCGGGCAAACAGGGCATGGGCCGCATCGCGCATGTCGGCGCGTGTGGCCGGGTTGGTGGCCAGCACGCGGCGTTTGGTGGAGGCATCCACAAACAGCATGTCGATGCCCACAGTGCGGGCCGGGTCCAGGCGCTCGACCACGGCCACGGTGGTGATGTCAAAGCCCAATGGGGCGACGAGGGTCAGTGCTTCAGGCGAGGGCGACGCGCCGGTTTCGATTTTGGCACCCACGTCTTTGAGCAACTGCAGCAGCTCCATGCGGCGGGCTGCACGGGGAGAAACCCAGACGGGTGGCATGCTGTCCACCACGGGAACAGGTGGCTCGGCGGGCACTTGCGCTGCGCCATCGACGTATTTGTAAAAGCCTTCTCCGACCTTTTTGCCGACCACGCCACCGGCCAAGCGTTGGGCCGTGATCACGTTGGGGCGGTAGCGCGGCTCTTCGTAATACTGGTGGTAAATCGATTCGATCACATGGTGAGACACATCGAGCGCAGTCAGGTCAAACAACTCGAAGGGGCCGAGTTTGAAGCCGACTTGGTCGCGCAGGATGCGGTCAATGGTGGCGAAATCGGCAATGCCCTCGCTCACAATGCGCAGCGCTTCGGTGCCATAACCGCGCCCAGCGTGGTTGACGATGAAGCCGGGCGTGTCTTGGGCCTGCACCGGGGTGTGGCCCATCTGGCGTGCATAGACCGACAGACGTTGGCACACAGCCGGATCGGTTTTGAGCCCCGCGATCACCTCGACCACCTTCATGAGGGGCACGGGGTTGAAGAAGTGGTAGCCCGCAAACTGCGCCGGGCGCTGCAAGGCGGCGGCAATGGCGGTCACGGAGAGGGACGAGGTGTTGGTCACCAGCACCGCCGTGGGTGCCAGCACTTTTTCGAGTTCGGTGAACAGGCTTTTCTTGATGTCGAGCTTTTCAACGATGGCTTCGACCACCAGCTCGCATTCGGCCAGGTCTTGCAGGCTGGTGGCACCCAACAGACGACTTTTGTGACCGGTCACGGCTTCGGCTGTCAGGCGGCCTTTTTCCTGCAATTTGTCCCATTGCTGGAACACGGCATCGCGCGCTTTTTGAATGGCTTCGGCTTGTGTGTCGTACAGCCAAACTTGGCTGCCTGCTTGTGCGGCGATTTGGGCGATGCCTCGGCCCATGGCGCCAGCGCCGATGACGGCGACTTTGGAAAATGCGAGTGTCATGTTGGTTGTTGAAGAAGCTGAAAGCGTTTAGGCGCAAAACTGCTCAAAGAGAGTCAATTTGAGACATTCAGTGAGGCATGGCCCGAGGGATTATCGCCTCACTCTTGCAGGACCCAGCGAGTCCTTGGAGCATCTCGTCTTGGACGAGTGTTGGGGCCGACGGCATGGAATTCGGTTTTTTGAGGATGGCTTTAGCGCCTGACTTGCAAGGCACCGGGGTTGACAATGTTGGTGGGGGTGCCCTTGATGTAGTTGACCACGTTGTCAAATGCCACACCGAAGTAAAGCTCGTAGCTGTCTTTTTCGACATAGCCAATGTGTGGCGTGCAAATGCAGTTTTCCAGTCGAAGCAGGGCCGATCCCTGCAAGATGGGTTCAGATTCAAATACATCGACTGCGGCCATCCCAGGGCGTCCGCGGTTCAATGCGCCAATCAAGGCGTTGGCTTCCAACAGTTCAGCGCGTGAGGTGTTGACCAGCAAAGAGCTGGGTTTCATGCGGCACAGGTCTTCCGTGGTCACAATGCCTTGGGTTGATTCATTCAAGCGCAGATGCAAGGACAAAACGTCTGAGTTTTCAAAAAATGCCTCTCTGCTCGTGGACGCAGCGTAGCCGTCCTTGACCGCTCTGACGCGCGATTCATCGCTGCCCCAGATCTGAACTTGCATGCCAAAAGCTTTGCCGTAACCGGCCACCAGTTGTCCAATTTTTCCGTAACCCCAAATGCCCAGGGTTTTGCCCTTGAGGACAGTGCCCAAGCCAAAGTTGACGGGCATGGAGCTGGATTTCAGGCCAGACTGTTGCCAAGCGCCGTGCTTGAGGCTGCTGATGTATTGCGGCAATCTTCGAGAGGCGGCCATTACCAAAGCCCAAGTCAATTCCGCAGGAGCGGTGGGCGAACCAACACCCTCGGCAACTGCAATGCCACGTTCGGTGCAGGCTGCCAAGTCAATGTGACTGCCAACACGTCCAGTTTGTGCAATCAATTTCAATCTTGGCAGTTTTTCAATCAAGGCCCGATTGAGTGCCGTGCGTTCACGGATCAGGACAATCACGTCAGCATCTTTGAGGCGAACAGAGAGTTGACCAATGCCTTTGACTGTGTTGGTGTATACCTTGGCGGGAAAATTCTCGAGCTTGGAAGCGCAACTGAGTTTGCGGACGACGTCTTGATAGTCGTCGAGGATCACGATGTTCATCTCGACATTGTGCCTTGACACTGGGCGCTTACGGCGGGGATGCGCAGATTCCTTTTGAGTGAATCCGCTTTCATGGGCTTGCGTTGCGAAAGCGTGGTGTCGATCCAATGGATTGGGCGGGTTTGTACCCGCCGTGTTTTTACCGATGTGTTTGCCTTGACTCGAGTGCCACCAAGCGGTCCAGCTCGGCGCAAACATCCGCCATGCGCCCCGAAATCACCATTCGTCCGGCACAGTCGGCCTGTTGACCGTTTTCCTGAATGCGCAAGACACGAAGGAGGGGCGGATTGTCTGGCACTTGCGTGCGCTGCGCGGCTGTACAAGCACTTGGGGAGCGAACGGCCCAGCTGGGGTGTGGGCGCGATGTTCGAGATGTTGTCAAAACCGATGTGTTGACAGGATTATGGTTCAGTTTTTTTAAAAAAACTGACAAAGTTAGCAGAGCGATTCCCATGTGAAACCTTTCAAATCATGGAGGTTGGACACAGGCAGGATTGCTGAAGAAAATCGCTGGGCTCAGGGCTGAAGAACAGCGCCCGCCACCTGAGCCAGGATTTAAAGCATCAAATGATGAATGTGTTGCGTATCAGGCCCACCGCCAAGCCTTCAATGTCAAAAGGTTCGCCAGGACGCACCAAAATGACGGGGTAGTCTGGATTTTCAGGCAGCAGTTCAATGCCAGAGGCTGTTTTGTTCAAACGTTTGACCGTGACATCGTCCCCCAAACGGGCCACCACAATTTGTCCATTGCGAACGTCTTTGGTTGATTTCACGGCCAACAAATCTCCATCCATGATGCCCGCGTCCCGCATGGACATGCCTCTGACACGCAACAAGTAATCAGGCTGTTGTGCGAACAAAGTGCTTTCGACTTGGTAAGAGCGGTCAACATGTTCTTGCGCAAGGATGGGAGAGCCAGCGGCAACCCGCCCCACCAAAGGCAAACAAAGTTGCGCCAGTCCGGGCAGGTTCAGGCTGAACGAATCCGCAGGCACACGGGTCGTGCTGCGGGCGCTGCCTTTGAGACGAATTCCGCGGGAAGTGCCGCTGACCAGTTCGATGACGCCTTTGCGGGCCAGTGCTTTGAGGTGCTCTTCGGCCGCGTTTGCCGACTTGAAACCCAATGCCGTCGCGATCTCTGCGCGTGTGGGTGGGGAACCCGTGTTGGCCATGGTGTTCTGAATCAGGTTCAGAATTTCTTGTTGCCTGGCCGTGAGTTTCGGATCGTCGGTCATCGGTGCTCCTAGGGCTGTTGTTTCATCCAGTGACTGTATTTTTAACCAGTTTTTGCGGTTTTGCAAGGAGTGTATGTAAAAACCATCAACCATGGGCCTTGGATGCAAAGCGCCTTGGTGTGGAGCCGCAGGGCATTTGCAACAAAAGCGATGGCCAGGCATCCCCAAAACAAAAAAGCCCCTTAACGGGGCTTTGTGGGGCTGTGCAGCGCATGCTGCGCTCAAGAATTCATCAGCTGAGTGCAGCGAAGGCGCGAGCCGTGATGTCTTCCACACTGCCGGAGCCACTGATGGCGCGGTAGCGGGGGGCTGACGCCGCATCTGCTTTGGCCCAGTTGGAGTAGTAGTCAACCAAGGGGCGTGTTTGCGCACTGTAAACATCCAGGCGTTTTTTGACGGTTTCTTCTTGATCGTCAGCGCGTTGAACCAAGGGCTCTCCGGTCATATCGTCCATTCCGTCCACCTTGGGCGGGTTGAATTTGACGTGGTAGGTCCGACCCGAGGCAGGGTGCGAGCGACGACCGCTCATGCGTTCAATGATGGCATCGAAAGGCACATCGATTTCGAGCACGTAATCCAACTTGACGCCTGCAGCCTTCATGGCATCTGCTTGAGGAATGGTTCGTGGAAAACCATCGAACAGGAAGCCATTGGCACAATCTGCTTGGGCAATCCGCTCTTTGACCAGGTTGATGATCAGGTCATCGCTGACCAGACCGCCAGATTCCATCACCGCTTTGGCTTGAAGTCCAAGCGGTGTTCCTGCTTTCACGGCAGCACGCAGCATGTCACCTGTGGATATTTGTGGGATGTTGTATTTCTGGCAAATGAAGGTGGCTTGTGTGCCTTTGCCGGCGCCAGGTGCGCCCAACAGAATCAGTCTCATGGAAGTTCCTTATAGCTTGTCATGGGTGTCTGTCAGATGGATCTCATACGGACCCACGTCTCCTGACAACGTAGGTCGAGAATATCACGCGATGCTCAAGCCAGGCTTACGCCATCAGCAGGGCGCGGACCCGATCCAAATCTTCAGGCGTGTCTACACCAGGCCCAGGGGCTTTGTCAGTGATGTGCACCGCAATGGCGTGTCCATGCCAAAGTGCGCGCAGTTGCTCCAGTGATTCCACAGCTTCAATGGGGGCTACAGGCAATTGTGGGAAAAGTGACAAAAATCCTGCCCGGTAAGCGTAAATGCCCACATGGCGCAGGGGTGCAGGGTCTGGCAGTTGCATCAAAAGCGGGTCAGCAGGGCCATCTCGCCACCAAGGGATGGGCGCTCTGCTGAAATAAAGCGCGATGCCACGGGCATCGGTGACCACTTTGACCACATTGGGATTGGTGAAGTCGGCGCAGGATGTGATGGCATGGGCAGCGGTGCTCATGCTCGCTTGCGGACACTGCGTCAAAGCAAGGGCGACTTGGTTGATCAATTCTGGCTCGATCAGGGGTTCGTCGCCCTGGACATTGACCACCACCCGGTCGGAGGGCAATCCCAGTTGCTGACAAGCTTCAGCCAAACGGTCACTGCCGCTGGGGTGGTCTTGTCGTGTGAGCAAGGCCTGTATGCCGTGCTCGGCACAAGCATTCACAATGCGGACGTCATCTGCGGCGACCACCACTTGTTGGGCCCGCGAGCGTTGCGCTTGCCTGGCCACTCGCACGATCATGGGCAATCCCACGACATCGGCCAAAGGCTTGTTGGGCAGTCGCGTTGAAGCCAGGCGTGCTGGAATCAGGACCGTAAAGTCCAGTTGAGAGGTAGTTTCGCTCATGACCGTGGGCTCACAAGGGGGGACGCAACGCGGCCAATTTGTCGAGCTCATCATCGCTCAAGGGGCGGGCTTCATTCTCAAGCAAGATGGGAATGCCCTGGCGCACTGGATAGGCCAGCCGGGCGCTTCGTGAGAGCAACTCTTGCGCCTCACGGTCAAAGTTCAAAGGGCCTTTGGTCACGGGGCAGACCAGCAGTTCAAGCAGTTTGGTGTCCATCAAGGAATGATAACTGCGACAAGGTGGCCCTCGTGCTGGGTTGCCGCGAAATCGTGTTCCGATGTCACGCAAGAACCGTTTTGCTCAAGGGTGTGGGTCTGTTTTTGCCAACAGTGCGTCCAGGGCATGCCAAAAAGCAGGTTCAGGCGTGAGCACCAGGGGCACCGCCAGCGCGGTCGGTTGTCGTTGCCAGAGCTTGGCGGCGTCTTTTTCGGTGCACAGCAAGGGTCTTGGACCTTCGCTTCTTGGCCAAGTTGCAAAGTCGAAATGATCGGGCAAGGCTTGAGTGGTTGCCAGTTCAAGGCCGTTTTCTCGGAGCATGTTGAAGAAGGATGCCGGACGCGCCAGTCCAGCAACTGCATCAACGGGGCTGCTTTTCAAATCGTTCAAGGTGCTTGTGCGACCTTGTGCATCCTGCGCCATTTGACCCAGTTGCCGCTTCGCCTGGAAACCACCAGACAGGTTGTTGATGCCCGTGTGGAGAAGCAAGTCAACGGATCTGGGCCATTTTTCTCGCAAAGGCCCAGCAGGAAGCAGCCAGCCATTCCCAACGCCGCGTTCGTCCATCACACAAATTTCAATGTCTCGGGCCAAGGCCCAATGCTGCAAGCCATCGTCACAGACCACGGTGTCCACTTGAGGATGGGCGGCCAACAAGGCCTGACCTGCTTCAACGCGGGATGAACCCACCCAAACAGGAACCCCTGTTTTTTGGCGAATGAGCAAAGGCTCGTCTCCCACGGTTTCGGGACGATCGGCCGGAAGAACTTCACGGGTGTCACGGGTCTGACGGCCATGACCCCTGGAGATCACGCCGACCGTGTGCCCTTTGTGTTGCAGGTGTTCAACCAAGGCCATCGTCACGGGCGTTTTTCCTGCGCCTCCAGCCACAACGTTGCCAACCACAATGACCCGAACGGGCAGTCGATGTCTGCTTTTGAGGCCGGTCAGGTAAAGGCCTGTTCGAGCCATCAAAGCAAGCTGATAAAGCCAGGCCACGGGCATGAGCAAGTGGGCAGCCCAGCCACGCGACAGCCAAACGCGCGGCAGTCGTTGGTGAAGCCAGGTGCCAAGCGCCATGGAGAGTCAAGACCCCGATGAATCAGCCGATTGGGTCGCAAAGGTGATTTGCGACAAGCCTGTGCGGCGGGCCGCTTCCATCGCATTGACCACCGACTGGTGGCTTGCTTGGGCATCCGCACTGATCACCAAAGTCATTTCTTTGGAGGCCAAATTGGCCAAAACAGCTGAAAGTGCACTGACTGAGCTGCCATTGACCGGTGTTTTGTTCAAGGCATATTGGCCTTGTGCGCTGATGGTCAAGATGATTTGCTGAGGCCGGTCTTTTTGTTTTTGCGCATCGGCCACAGGCAAAGTCAGGCTGATTTCTGTCAAACGCGACCATGTGGTGGTGAGCATCAAAAAGATCATCACCACCAACAAAATGTCGATGAAGGGGATCAAGTTGATTTCGGGCTCTGAGGAGGGGCGGTTTTTACTGAAATTCACAATCAATACACAGTCAGTCGCGCAAATGGTTCAGGTGCCGGCAAAATTGTTCGCTGGCTATTTCCATGTTCAGCAGGTGATTGTCCACCACGGATCGGAAGTAACGCCAAAACATCAAGGCAGGGATCGCCACAATCAGGCCGAAAGCGGTGTTGTACAAGGCGATTGAAATGCCCTGAGCCAATTGGGCCGGTTGGTTGTTGGCCGCAGTGTGAGCGCCAAAAATCTCGATCATGCCCACCACGGTGCCCAGAAGACCCAACAACGGGGCGGCCGAAGCAATGGTGGCCAAAGCGGTCAGGTAACGCTCTAAGTCTCGTGCTGCCTTGCGCCCGGCCATTTCCATCCCGGATTGGACATCTTTGTGGGTGGCTTGGGGGTTTTGTTGCAAATTTCTGATGCCGCTGGCCAGAACGGGCCCTAAAACGCCCATGTTTTCCAATTGGCGCACCACTTCTTCTGACGGCAAGTTTGAGCGAGTGACCTCCATGGCTTTTTCCAAAGTGTTCGATGGGGCAACTTTGCGGGTCTGCAATTGAAACAATCGTTCAATGATCAAGGCCAAGGCCAGGACAGAGCACAGAATCAGGGGCCAAATGGGCCAACCTGCGGCTTGTATGATCGATAACAAAACTTTTCCTTCTTGAGAGTTCGGTGTGACAAAAGATTGTCATTATGAACGATGTCTCAAGCGCACGAGGGCCTCTTTAGAGCCCGTCTTTGAGGGTTTCCAACGGGGGAGGCTGTCCTGTGGATAACTTTGTGAAGAACTTTTGAATGAATTTTTTTGAATACTTCTATATTCGATCAATTTTCAGAATTTGGTGATGCTGTTTTGGGAAAAATTGAATGAAATCAATTGCTTAAGATGAACAAAGAGCGTGTGTGCTTTTTGATGGCCCTTGGTGTATGTCGTCCTTCATCTGTGGAGTACTTCACATCAAGCCTCAGCCCGAAGCGGATGGCTCGCCCCCCATTTGAATAACAATCCCCACAATGAACATGCTCGAATCAAGCCAAGAAAGTGCCTGGACAGTCTCCGCTTTGTGCCGTGCTGTGGCCGATACCTTGGACCTGCGCTTCAACCCCGTGATCGTTCGAGGTGAAATTTCCGGCTTTTCACGCGCGGCCAGTGGCCATTGCTATTTTTCCATCAAAGATGACGCGGGTCAGATCCGATGCGCCATGTTTCGCCGTGCGGCCAGTTTGGTTGACTTTTCCCCGCGCGATGGCGAGCTGGTCGAGGTACGAGGCCGTTTGGGGGTGTATGAGGCCCGGGGAGACTTGCAATTGATTGTCGAGTCCATGCAGCGGGCAGGGCAGGGCGCACTTTTTGAGCAGTTTTTGAGACTCAAAATCAAACTGGAAAGCGAAGGGCTGTTTGATGCTGTGCACAAGCGCCCATTGCCAACACAACCCCGCGCCATTGGTGTGGTGACTTCTTTGGGGGCTGCCGCTTGGCACGACGTGATGACCGCCTTACAGCGGCGTGTGCCGCACATTCCGGTGTTGCTGGTGCCTGCGCTGGTGCAAGGTTCAGCTGCGCCCGCTACCTTGGTGCAGGCACTGAACAATCTGTACGCCCTTACCGCAGAAGACAATCCATGGTGTCCGCCTGTGGATGTGATTTTGCTGGTGCGCGGAGGCGGCTCTATCGACGATTTGTGGTCGTTCAACGATGAAAACCTTGCCCGTGTGATCGCCCAAAGTCCAGTGCCGGTCATCAGTGGCGTGGGCCATGAAACCGACTTCACCATTGCCGACTTTGTGGCCGATGTGCGTGCCCCCACACCCACGGCTGCCGCCGAGCTGGCGGCGATGGATCGCGGTGCAGGTTTGCAGGCCCTGTCGGTGTTGGAGCAAAGGCTGAGCCGGGGCTTGATGCGACAGCAAGACCGACAAGCCCAGCGGCTGGACAGCGTTGCTGCCCGTTTCGGTGTGGGCCTGGTTCGTCAGCAAGAGCGGCAGACGCAACGCCTGAGTGCGCTTGCATCTCGTTTGAGTCGCCCGCAGGGCCTGCTGGGCCAGCACAGCCAGTGGCTTGATCGATTGGACAGTCGTCTGCAAAGCGGCGTGCAAACCCAGTCAACTTTGCAGTCTCACCATTTGGACCGCTTGACCGACCGCCTGGCTTTCAACCGAAGCCAGCAGGTGCACCAACGTGCACAACGTTTGGAACACGCTGCATTGCGCTTGTCATCGGTTGACCCGCGTCTGGTTTTGGAGCGTGGCTACGCATGGTTGAGCGATGAGCAAGGCCATGCTTTGAGCCATGCCACTCAATTCAGGTCCGGACAAGGGGTTCGGGCGACCTTGGCCGATGGGGACGTGTCCTTGGTGGTCACACCCTGAACGAAAGTTCTGAACGGGTGGCTCTGTTTGGTGATGGCGGTGAAGGTGATGAACCTGCTCCTTGGATCGTTATTTTTCAGTGACCTGTCACCCTCAAGGGCGATCAAGCTGCCCCTAAAATGCAACAGTTATCTTTTTCACACCACCAAAGGACGCCTTCATGGAACACACCTTGCCCGCATTGCCTTACGCGATTGATGCTTTGGCCCCTCATTACAGCCAGGAAACTTTGGAGTTTCACCACGGCAAGCACCACAACGCTTATGTTGTGAACCTGAACAACCTGCAAAAAGGCACTGAATTCGAGAGCATGTCCCTCGAAGAGATCATCAAGAAGTCCAGCGGCGGCATCTACAACAACTCCGCTCAGATCTGGAACCACACCTTCTTCTGGAACTGCATGAAGCCCCAAGGCGGCGGTGAGCCCACTGGCGCATTGGCTGATGCCATCAACGCCAAGTTCGGCAGCTACGCCGCTTTCAAGGAAGCCTTCGTCAAGAGCGCCGTGGGCAACTTTGGCTCCGGCTGGACATGGTTGGTGAAGAAAGCCGACGGTTCGGTGGACATCGTCAACATGGGCGCTGCTGGCACCCCCTTGACGACTGGCGACACCGCCTTGTTGACTGTGGACGTTTGGGAACACGCTTATTACATCGACTACCGCAACATGCGCCCCAAGTTCGTTGAGACTTTCCTCAGCAACTTGGTGAACTGGTCATTCGCAGAGAAAAACTTCGCCTGATCGAAGTTCTCTCCAAGTCAAAAAGCCCGCAGATGCGGGTTTTTTGCTTTCTGGCCCTAAGGTAAATGGGGCTCTTGGGCAAATCTCCGGTTTCGAAATGCACTTTGACTGTATTGCGATCAACCACTGAGCTGAGAGCGGGGAGGGGCCGGGTGCCGATTTCTGGTACCCCAGCATGAGGCGCCCGGCCCCTCCCCGTTCTCAGCGGACTTCGCACAAACAAGCAGATCAGCGAATCATCATCCCCCCATCTGCCACGATGGTCTGCCCCGTCACGTACTGCCCAGCCGGGCTGGCCAGGAACACCGCCACACCGCCAATGTCGTCGGGCTCGCCCATGCGTCGAAGTGGCGTTTCGTTGTTGTACTTGGCGCTCAGCACCGGGTCCTCGTGCAGAGCCTTGGCAAAGTCGGTCTTGATCAGGCCCGGCGCGATGCAGTTCACGCGGATATTGTCAGGACCCCATTCCACCGCCAAATTGCGCGCCAGCTGCATGTCGGCCGCCTTGGAAATGTTGTAAGCCCCGATGATGGCCGAGCCGTGCAGGCCGCCGATCGACGACACGATGACGATGGAACCGTCCTTCTTGGCTCTCATGTCCGGGTAGACCATGGTGCACAGCCAGGTGTTGGACAACACGTTGTTGCGCATGACCTTGTCGAACACCTCGTCGCTCATGCCGGTGGTCGGGCCGTAATAGGGGTTGGTGGCCGCATTGCAGACCAAGATGTCGATCGGGCCCCAAGCTTGGCGGGTTTGATCAATCAGGTTTTGCAATTGCTCTTTGCTGGAGATGCTCGCGGCAATCGCCATCGCCTCGCCCCCTGCGGCCTGAATTTCCTTGACCACCACTTCGCAGGCGTCTTGCTTGCGGCTGGACACCACTACTTTGGCGCCTTGCTTGGCCAGCTGGTGTGCAATCGAGCGACCAATGCCCCGGCTAGAGCCCGTGACGACGGCGACTTTGCCTGTGAGATTGAACAGTGACATGAAACGGTCTCCTTGTGTGAATTGCTGGCAGTCTGCCTGCGTGTGGTGCTGGTGTCTGTCTTGCGGGTGTCAGCTTGGAGGGTTATCCACCCTGTGTGCTCGCCTCGCCTTGTGTGGGCACCCCACCTTCAGGGCGATGGCTTGTGGTCTGCGAGGCTTATCGCGACGAGGGCGTCGCTCCTACAAGGGGAATGTCTGCATTTTGTAGGAGCCCCGCCCCCGGGGCGATGGGGGTGGTGGTCTGCGAGGCTTATCGCGACGAGGGTGTCGCTCCTACAAGGGGAATGTCTGCATTGTGTGGGAGCCCCGCCCTCGGGGCGATGGCTTGTGGTCTGCGAGCGGCCTATCGTGGCGAGGGCGCCGTTCCCACAAAGCCCCCAATCCTGGCCTCAAGGCTTGTCAGACTGAGCCACAATGCTGCCCATGGAACAAGTTGATGCTGTTGTGATTGGGGCCGGCGTGGTCGGCCTGGCTGTGGGGCGGGCGCTCGCGCTCTCGGGCCGCGAGGTGCTGGTGCTCGAATCGGAAAACGCCATCGGCACGGGCACCAGCTCGCGCAACAGCGAGGTCATCCATGCGGGCATTTATTACCCGGCGGGCTCGCTCAAGGCGCGGCTGTGTGTGCAAGGTAAGGAAATGCTTTACGCCTATTGCGCTGAGCGCGGTGTGGCTCATCGGCGGTTGGGCAAGCTGATCGTGGCGACAAGCTCCGAGCAAGTGCTGGCGCTGGACGGCATCATGGCCAAGGCCGCCGCCAACGGTGTGCACGATTTGCAAAAACTCACGGCTGCGCAGGCCCAGGCGCTGGAGCCTGCGCTGTCTTGTGAAGCGGCGCTGCTCTCGCCCAGTACAGGGGTGATTGACAGTCACGGCTACATGCTTGCCTTGCAAGGCGACATGGAAAACGCAGGTGGTTTGCTGGCGCTGGTCTCGCCTGTGCAGCACATTGGCGTGCGGCAGGGCACCGCCACACATCCGATTCGTGTGACCACACAAGACGGCACCGAGCTGGCGTGCAAAGTGCTGGTCAATGCTGCAGGATTGAGCGCCGTGGCGCTGGCCGAGCGCATGGACGGGCTGGACAAAAGTCTGTTGCCCCAAGCCCATTACGCCAAAGGCAACTATTTCACGCTCTCTGGCAAGGCCCCGTTCTCCCGCCTGATTTACCCCGTGCCCGAAAAAGCTGGTTTGGGCGTGCACCTCACGCTTGACCTGGGTGGCCAGGCCAAGTTCGGCCCAGACGTGCAATGGGTAGAAGACCCCGCCGATCTGCAAGTCGATCCGCACCGAGGCGATGCCTTTTATGCCGAGGTGCGCAAATATTGGCCGGGTTTGGCCGATGGCGCTTTACAGGCGGGTTATGCGGGCATTCGCCCCAAGATCAACGCACCGCACGACGCAGCAGCCGACTTCATGATCCAAGGCCCCGCCGAGCATGGAGTGCCGGGTCTGGTGAACCTGCTGGGCATCGAGTCGCCCGGCCTGACCAGTTCTTTGGCAATCGCAGCGCAAGTGACCGCTTTGCTTTGAATGAAAAAGGCCATGCATGGGCATGGCCTTGTGTGTGATCTTGCGCAAATGCGCGAAGATCAGTTTTCCTCTGAGCCAATCAGGCGGTACACCAGCGCACCCAAAACGGCACCTGCAATGGGTGCCAGCCAGAACAGCCACAGTTGTGATACAGCCCAGTCACCCACAAACACGGCCACACCGGTGCTGCGGGCAGGGTTGACGGATGTGTTGGTGACCGGAATGCTGATCAGGTGGATCAGGGTCAAGCACAAACCGATGGCGATCGGTGCCAGGCCTTGCGGTGCGCGCTTGTCGGTCGAACCCAGAATCACCAAGAGGAACATCATGGTCATGACCACTTCGGTCAACAGGGCCGCCACCATGCTGTAGCCGCCGGGTGAATGCTCTCCAAACCCGTTGGAGGCAAAGCCGCCAGCAACGTCGAAGCCCGCCTTGCCGCTCGCGATCAGGTACAGCACGCCACCTGCGGCAATGCCGCCGAGCACTTGGGACACGATGTAAGGTGCCAGGTCTTTTGCAGGGAAGCGACCACCGGCCCACAGGCCAATCGAGACCGCCGGGTTCAGGTGACAGCCCGAAATGTGACCGATGGCAAAGGCCATGGTCAGGACCGTGAGGCCAAAGGCCAGCGAAACGCCTAAAAAGCCGATTCCCAATTGAGGGAATGCAGCCGCAAGCACGGCGCTGCCGCAGCCGCCCAAGACCAGCCAGAATGTTCCGAAAAATTCGGCACCGTATTTTTTCATGATGAGCTCCGATAGAGTTGTTTGCCAACGGATGTTGGCTGTATTCAGTCTAAGCCGAATAAGAGCTATTTATGACTCTATAAACACTCGGTAACACCTTTGCGTGCAGGTCAGCCTGGTCAAGGCTTTGCACTGGTGCCTCAAGCGAGACAGCGCGGCTCGCATGGCAGCCTCTAACATCTTGTCCATGCACCCATTTGACGAAGCCATTGACCTGAGCCCCACCGCGCCCCACCAATTCACGGGCGTGACCCATCCGGCCTACGCCAACATGATTGGGCCTTTTGGCGGCACCACCTCGGCGCAGTTGTTGCAATCGGCCCTGCTGCACCCCGAGCGCTTGGGCGAACCCGTGGCCCTGACGGTCAACTTTGCGGCCCCGGTGGCCGATGGCGAGATCCGTTTTGTGGCGCGTCCCGTGCGCACCAACCGATCGACCCAGCACTGGATCATCGAAGCCCATCAGACCCAAAATGACACAGAAGGCGTGGTGGCCACCGCCACAGCAGTGTTTGCTGTGCGTCGCGAAACCTGGTCGGATGTGGAGGCCGTGATGCCTGTCAACGTGCCCCCACCCGATGCTGTGCCCCGCATGCCCGTGAAAGGCATGCCGGCCTGGCCACAGCGCTACGACATGCGCTTTGTCGAAGGCGCTTTCCCCTCGGCCTTTGACGAGCAGGAACAAGCCCATTCGCGCTCGACCCTGTGGGTACGCGACGAGCCCGAACGGGCGCTGGACTTTGCTTCTTTGGCGGCCTTGAGCGACAGCTTTTTCCCGCGCATCTATGTCCGTCGCCGCCGCCGCGCCCTGATTGGCACGGTGTCCCTCACCACCTATTTCCATGCCGACAGCGCCTTGCTGGCGCAAGTCGGCACGCGCCATGTGTTGGGCGTGGCCAAGGCACTCAACTACCGCCACGGCTACTTTGACCAGACCGGCGAACTCTGGAGTCCCGAAGGCCAGCTGCTGGCGAGCACGCACCAGCTGGTGTACTTCAAGGACTGAAGGCGCTCAGCTGCCGCACCCCCGTTTATTTCTGTCAGGCAGTGGGTCTTGACGGTTTTATTATTTGCATCTACATTAATTCAATGGATGCCAAGCTGAGTTGGGATGAAGCTAAGAGGCAAATCAACCTGCGCAAGCATGGGCTGGACTTTGCCCTGGCTGGGGCTGTTCTGGATTCCCGTTACCGGCTGGACATACCAGTGGTCCGCGGCGCAGAGCCGCGAACCTTGTCCATGTCCTATGCCATGGGATTTTTGGCTGTTTTGACGGTGGTACACATGGCTCGTGATGGGTCTTTCCGAATCATCAGTTTCCGCCGTGCCAGCCGTGAAGAAAGAGAGGCTTACCTTGTCTGGATCGAAAACGAATGCGATGAGCCGTAAAGACGTGATCAAGGCTTTGAAGGTCAGCGAGCGTGAGGCCCCTTATGTGTGGGATGGCCAGGATGAGGACGAACGGCCCGCAACGACTGAAGAGTTGGCGCACGGTCTGGCGTTGGCCCGCAAACGCGGCAGGCCAGCGGGCAGTGGCGTCAAGGAGCAGGTGGCCATTCGCTTAGACAAGGACATCCTGGAGGCGTTTCGCGCTCAAGGACAAGGCTGGCAAACGCGCATCAACCAGGCCTTGAGGTGTTATCTGGCTGAGCATCCGGCGCAGTCGTGACAACTCGCGAAGGGATCGTTAGGGCTCAGCGCTTCATCTGCTGCAGCGCACTCGCCACTTCAGTGACCAGTGCCGGGCCTTTGTAAATGAGCCCGGTGTAAATCTGCACCACGTCGGCCCCTGCTTCTATTTTGGAGATCGCATCGTGCCCACTCAGGATGCCGCCCACGCCGATGATGGGGAAGTCTTTGCCCAAGGCGGCGCGCAGCCCGCGAATGACTCGGTTGCTGCCTTCCAGCACGGGCGAGCCCGACAGGCCGCCCATTTCTTCGGCATGCGCCAAGCCGCTCACGGCGTCTCGCGCCAGCGTGGTGTTGGTGGCAATCACGCCGTCCATGCCGTGCTTTTGCAAAGTGGCGGCGATGACGCCCACTTGGGTTTCGTCCAGATCGGGCGCGATTTTGAGGAACATGGGCACGCGTCGGCCGTGCTCGGCGGCCAGTTCTTTGCGCCGCGCCACCAGTGCGCCCAGCAAGCCGTCCAGAGCTTCATCGCTTTGCAGGGCGCGCAGGTTCTTGGTGTTGGGGCTGGAGATGTTCACCGTCACGTAGTCGGCATGCGGGTACACACCTGCCAAGGCGACGAGGTAATCGTCGGTGGCGTTTTCAATGGGGGTGGCAGCGTTCTTGCCGATGTTCAGGCCCAAGAGGCGACCTTGCTGGCGAAACTTGGAGCGCTTGACGTTGGCGATGAAGGCGTCGAGCCCGTCGTTGTTAAAACCCAGGCGGTTGATCAGCGCGTTGGCTTCGGGCAGGCGAAACATGCGGGGCTTGGGGTTGCCCGGCTGCGCCTTGGGCGTGACGGTTCCCACTTCGACAAAGCCAAAACCCATGGCACCCAGGCCGTCGATGCAGCGGGCGTTTTTGTCCAGACCTGCGGCCAAGCCCACGCGGTTGGGAAAATGCAGACCCGCCAGCGTGATGGGTTGGGCCACAAAGGGCTGGCGGTAGAGCCGGTCGAGGGGGGTGTTCTGGGTGCGGGCCAGGCCTTCGATGGTCAGCTCGTGGGCCTCTTCGGGGTCCATCCTGAACAAAACAGGGCGGGTCAGGCAATAAGGGATCAGGGACATTGGATAATTCCGGGCTGGTGCAGGAGCGCTGCGTGGGGATCGGTTGCTCCGATTGTCGCAAACCCCGGCCTGCCTTTTTGACATTCCAACCGAGCCCCTTTCATGACCCAAGACGAACTCAAAGCCCTGGTGGGCCAAGCCGCCCTGAAATACGTTGTTCCCGGCGAGATCGTCGGCGTGGGCACGGGCTCTACGGTGAACAAATTCATCGATGCGCTGGCCACCATGAAAGACCAAATCAAGGGCGCGGTGTCCAGCTCCGAAGCCTCCACCGTGCGCCTGAAGGCTTTGGGCATTCCGGTGTTTGACAGCAACGATGTCGAGAGCCTGTCGGTCTACATCGACGGCGCGGACGAGATCGACCACCAAGGCCACATGGTCAAGGGTGGCGGCGCGGCGCTCACCCGCGAAAAAATCGTGGCGGCCCAGAGCCAACAGTTTGTCTGCATCGCCGACGAGAGCAAGTTGGTGGATGCGCTGGGCGCTTTTCCATTGCCCGTTGAAGTGATCCCGATGGCCACCGCCCGGGTCATGCGCCAGTTCGCGGCCATGGGCGGCAGTGCGGTGGTTCGCCAGAAAGATGGCCAGCCGCTGGTGACCGACAACGGCCAGCACATCGTCGACGTGAAGGGCTTGAAGATCACCGACCCGGTGGCGTTTGAGAACACCGTCAGCCAATGGCCGGGTGTGGTGACGGTGGGGGTGTTTGCGGTGCAAAAAGCGCAAGTGTGCTTGTTGGGCACCTCAGCTGGCGTGAAGACATTGGCTTTTTAAAGGCCCCATCTTTGGCGTTGGCAGGTCTTGGACCCGTGGTTCAAGACCCTCGGTCAGATGTTTGCCATGCAAAGGTGTCAGCTCAGCGCCGCCAATTCAGCCTCTTCAAACCCCGCCAGTCGCCTGGCCGCCAGGTTGAAGGGGGGGCGCAGTTTGGGCGCGTCGTATTGGGCGATCAGCTCGGCATAGGTGCTGACCGGGTCCAGACCGCGTTGCGAACACAAATACCGGTACCAACGGTTGCCTGCGGCCACATGGCCGATTTCGTCTTCCAAAATGATGTCTAGGATCTCGCCCGCGCGGTGGTCGCCCACACTGACCAGCTTGTTTTTCACGCCCGGTGAGGCGTCCAGGCCCCGCGCCTCCATGGTGCGCGGCACGATGCCGATGCGGGCCAGGATGTCACCCTGGGTGCGCTCGGCCATGTCCCACAAGGTGTTGTGGGCGGGAAAGTCGCCGTAGTCAAAACCCATGTCCAGCAAATGCTGGCGCAGCAAGCTGAAGTGTTTGGCCTCTTCCTGGGCGATGCGCACCCAGTCGGTGTAAAAAGCCTCTGGCATGCCTGCAAAGCGCCAGACCACGTCGAGCGCCAGGTCGATGGCGTTGAGCTCGATGTGCGCAATCGAGTGCACCAGCATGGCCCGACCTTCGGGCGTGGCCATGGATTTGGCTTTGAGCTGGGTGTGTGGCACCAGCAGCGGGCGGGCGGCGCGGCCGGGGCCAGCAGTGGGGGCGCTCAGGCTGTCGAGCGCGCCCACTGGCAGGCTCAGGTCCAGTGCCAAAGTGGCCTGGGCCTTCAGGTTAGGGTCGGTTTGTGCCCAAGGGATCAGGGCGGCGGAGCGCAGGGTGTGCATGGTGATCGCTGGCAGCGCCCACGGCAGGGTGTGGGCTTCCCTACAATTGTAGGTTTTCAAGAAAACCCAACCGACAGGAGACCGCCATGGCCATTTACCAACTGGATGATCAAACCCCCGAACTCGCCGAGACCGCCTGGGTGGCCGATAACGCGCAGGTCATGGGCGCGGTCAAAATCGCGGCCGACGCCAGTGTCTGGTTTGGCGTGACCGTGCGCGGTGACACCGAGACGATTGAGATTGGCGAGGGCAGCAACATCCAGGACGGTAGCGTCATGCACGCCGACCACGGCAAGCCGATCAAGGTCGGCAAGCACGTCACGGTGGGCCACATGGTCATGCTGCACGGCTGCACGATTGGCGACGAGTCGCTGATCGGTATTGGCGCGGTGGTGCTCAACGGTGCCAAGATTGGCAAGAACTGCCTGGTGGGAGCCGGCTCTCTGGTGACCGAGGGCAAGGAATTTCCCGATGGCTCCATGATCATGGGCACGCCCGCCAAGGTGGTGCGCGAACTCAGCCCCGAGCAGATCGAAGGCCTGCGCCAAAGCGCCAAACATTACGTTGAGAACGCTCGCCGCTTCAAGGCGGGCCTGAAAAAAATCAGCTGACACTTTGGCTGATTTTTTGGCCAGTCCAAACGCTTTTTAACTTTTGAGGATCGGCCCCACGGGGCTGTTGAATGCACTTTGTCCGAACTCCATAAATTCATTTTCGAAGGCCTGCCGGTGCGCGGCATGCTGGTGCGCCTGACCGACGCTTGGCAAGACATCCTGGCGCGGCGTGCCGCCAATTCCGAAACCGGTGCTTACCCCGCGCCCGTGCGCCAGTTGCTGGGCGAAATGGCCGCAGCAGGCGTGCTGATGCAGGGCAACATCAAGTTCAACGGCGCGTTGGTGCTGCAGATTTTTGGCGACGGCCCGGTCAAGATCGGCGTTGTGGAGGTTCAACCGGATTTGAGCCTGCGCGCCACCTGCACCCAAGTGGGCAAGGTGGCCGACAACGCCACCCTGAGCCAGATGGTGAACGTGAACAATGAAGGCCGCTGCGCGATCACGCTCGACCCGCAAGACCGTTTACCGGGCCAGCAGCCTTACCAAGGCGTGGTGCCCTTGTTTGGTGACCGGGGTGAAAAGCTCGAAAACATCAGCGAGGTTCTGGAGCACTACATGCTGCAGTCCGAGCAACTGGACACCGTGCTGGTGCTGGCGGCCGACGATAGGGTGGCGGCGGGTTTGTTGATCCAACGCCTGCCCATCGAAGGTGAGGGCAACTTGGCGGGCAAGACCGACTCCCTCCTGCGCGAGTCGGTGCTCGGTCAAAGTGAAGACTTCAGCCGCATTTCGATCCTGACCAAAAGCCTCAAGCGCGAAGAGCTGCTGGGGCTGGACGCCGAAACCATTCTGCACCGCCTGTATTGGGAGGAACCCCTAGCCCGTTTTGAGCCCTTCATCGGCGAGACGGGTCCGCGCTTTGCCTGCCGCTGCAACCGCGAGCGCGTGGGCAACATGATCCGCAGCTTGGGCACCGAAGAGGTCGAAGGCATCATCGCCGAACAGGGTCAAGTGGAAGTGGGCTGCGACTTTTGTGGTGCGCAGTACCGGTTTGATCCGGTCGATGCGGCTGGCTTGTTTACAGGCTTGCCTGCCGATGTGCCGGGCGGCTCGGTGCACTGATAGTTTCGCAGGTTGGCAGCTCCTGCGCCCACAAAGCTCTCTTCTGCGCAGCGCTCATGTCGGGGCTGAAGCCGCCGACCTACCAATACAGGGTTTTGTAGATTGGTAGTTTCAGCTTCGACATTGATCTCTTGGGTGCAGGTCTCATGTCGGGGCTGAAGCCGCCGACCTACAGGGGATCGGTCGAGGCCGATGGCGCCGACCTGTAGGGTCAAGTTGACCGCTTGGCCAGCAGCCCGGTGAACAGCTTGTGCTCGCACTCGGGGTCGCTGCATTCATTGCACTGCCACACCGTGCGGCCCTGGTTGATGGCAAATTGCGCGTTTTCACGGGCCAAGCGGGCGGCTTCGTCTTCGCCTGGCAGGTCCAGGGCCAGTAGAGCGTTGCTGAGGCGTTGGTGGCCTTGTCCGTAAACCACGCGGTAGCCGATGCCTGCCCGCTCCAGTGCCTGGCGCACCAGGGTGTCCACCGGGCCGCGCACATGCGGGCCATCGCGCTGCAGGCCATCGGCCACCCACGGCAAATCCAGGCCGGTGATCAGGGTGTGGTCGTACAGGGCCTGATGCGCCAAAGCCATGGGGTAGAGGCTCTCGTCTGCAAACAACATGTGGCTGTAGACGGCGGTCATCAGGGGCGTGGTGTCTGAAATGACCCAGCCCGGCGGTGCCTGGTCCACGGCCTGGGCTTGTGTGTGCGCAATGCCCGCTTGCTCATGGGGCTGGGGTGTGCGGCCTTCACGGGCGCACCAGCTGCGCAAGACTTCATCCACGGTGTGCACTGTTTGTCCTCGCATGCGCAACACTTCGGTCAATGCTTGCGTCAGCCAGGATTTGCCGGTGCTTTCGGCACCGACAATGGCAATGCGCCTGGCATTCATGGATGCGCTGCCTTGAGCCGGGCTTGCCAAACGCGCCAACCCCACACGCTCATGAGTGTGAACAGCGCATACAACACGCAAGTCAGCCACAGACCTTTGTGAGCAAACAGCGCCACACTGATGATGTTGACGACCATCCAGACCAGCCAGTTTTCGATGTATTTGCGCCCCAGCAGGGCTTGGCCCACCAGGCTCAGGGCTGTGGACAAGGCGTCCCACCAGGCCACATCGCTGTCGGTGAAGTGTTGCAGCAGCAGGGCCAGTGTGGGCCAAAGTAATCCGCTCACCAGCACCAACCACAGCCAGCCTCGCGTCGACAGCCGCTGGATCACAAGGGCCGGTTGCGTATCCGCACCTTTGCGCAGCCACTGCCACCAGCCCCAGAGCGCGAGAGCTGCAAAAACGATTTGCAGGCCAGCTTCGCCATACAGCAGGCTGTCCTTGAACACAAAAAAGTAGATCAGCGAGCTGAGGATGGCCAGTGGCCAGCTCCAATGCAGTTCACGGATGCTGCACAGGACCATCATCAAACCCAAGACGAAACCGATGAGCTCGGTGGCAGACATCATTTGGCCAGCTGGACCAGAATTTCGTTGGGCTTGACCATGCCCAGTTCACTTCGGGCCCGCTCTTCGACCATGTTCAAACCCTCTTTCAGATCATTCACTTCGGCGCTGAGTTGTTCGATTTTGCGGCGAGCGTCTTCGTTGGATTGCTTTTGTTGTTCCAACTCCTCACGCAGTTCCGAGACATGGGTCAAACTACCGCGCCCGAACCACAGCTGTACTTGCATGATCAACAACAAGGCGATCAGCACAACGGGTAACAGGCGCTTGCCCATGCTCGATCGTTCAGCGCAAGTTGTAGAAGGCGCTGCGGCCAGGGTACACGGCCACTTCGCCCAGGTCTTCTTCGATGCGCAGCAGCTGGTTGTACTTGGCCATGCGGTCCGAGCGGCTCATCGATCCGGTCTTGATCTGGCCGGCGTTCAGGCCCACGGCGATGTCGGCAATGGTGCTGTCTTCGGTTTCACCCGAACGATGCGAGATGACAGCGGTGTAACCGGCGCGTTTGGCCATCTCGATGGCTTCAAAGGTTTCGGTCAGTGTGCCGATCTGGTTGATCTTGATCAGGATCGAGTTGGCGATGCCCTTGTCGATGCCTTCTTTGAAGATCTTGGTGTTGGTCACGAACAGGTCGTCACCCACGATCTGCACGTTTTTGGCCAAGCGGTCGGTCAGCACTTTCCAGCCATCCCAGTCGCTTTCGGCCATGCCGTCTTCGATGCTGATGATCGGGTACTTGTCACACCAGGTGGCCAGCATGTCGGTCCACTGCTCGGATGTCAGGCTGATGCCGCCTTCACCTTCGAGCACGTACTTGCCGTCCTTGTAAAACTCGCTGGCCGCGCAGTCCAGGCCAATGGCGATTTGCTCGCCAGCGGTGTAACCCGCTGCAGCAATCGCGTCGAGCACCATCTGGATGGCCGCTTCGTGGCTGTCCACGTTGGGGGCAAAGCCGCCTTCGTCGCCCACGGCAATGCTCATGCCTTTGTCGTGGATGATTTTCTTCAGGGCATGGAACACTTCAGCGCCCCAGCGAACGGCTTCGCGAAAAGACGGCGCACCCACGGGGATGATCATGAACTCTTGCAGGTCCAGGTTGTTGTTGGCGTGAGCGCCGCCGTTGATGACGTTCATCATGGGCACAGGCAGCTGGTTGCAGTTCATGCCGCCAAAGTAGCGGTACAGGGGCAAGCCAGACTCTTCGGCCGCAGCACGGGCCACGGCCATGGACACGGCCAGCATGGCGTTGGCACCCAGGCGGCTCTTGTTATCGGTGCCGTCCAGGTCGATCAGGGTGCGGTCCAAAAAGGCCTGCTCGGAGGCATCGAGGCCCAACACGGCTTCGGAGATTTCGGTGTTGATGTGCTCGACGGCTTTGAGCACGCCTTTGCCCAGATACCGGCTCTTGTCACCGTCACGCAATTCGATGGCTTCGCGGCTGCCGGTCGATGCGCCGGACGGCACAGCGGCGCGGCCCATGACGCCCGATTCCAGCAGCACGTCGCATTCGACGGTGGGGTTGCCACGGCTGTCCAAAATTTCACGGCCGACGATATCAACGATTGCACTCATTGGGGGACTCTCTCAAAAAGTAAAAATAAAACGGATAAACCAGGCAAAAATTCAAACGCCTTCCACAGCCACCATGCGCATGATGGCAGCACCTTCACGGGCTTCACGGGCTTTGAGGTATTCGGGCAGTTCGTAAAAGGCCTTGGCAGCGTCAAAAGACGGAAATTTCAGGATGACGATGCGCTCTGGTGCCCAGTCACCTTCGAGCACTTGCACCTGGCCGCCGCGCACGCAGACTTCAGCGCCTGCGGTTTTCATGGCAGCGGTTGACCATTTTTTGTACTCTTCGTATTGGGTGGGGTTGGTCACCTGAACGTGGGCGATGATATAGCCGCTCATGCGAAATCTTCCTCTAAAAACGGGTTCTTTTTGGTCACGGAATCGAGCTGTACCAGCGTCTCCAGCAATGCCTTCATTTTGCCCAGCGGCACAGCGTTGGGGCCGTCGGACCAGGCCTCGACGGGCTTGGGATGGGTTTCCATGAAGAGACCCGCCACGCCTGCAGCCACGCCTGCACGGGCCAGTACCGGCACCATCTCGCGTGCGCCACCGCTGCTGGTGCCTTGACCGCCCGGCTTTTGCACCGAGTGGGTCACGTCAAACACCACCGGGGCGCCGGTTTTGCGCATTTCAGCCAGGCTGGTCATGTCGGCCACCAGGTTGTTGTAGCCAAAGCTCACACCACGCTCGCAGGCCAGGAAGTTGTCTTCGGGCAGACCGACTTCACGTGCTGCGCTGCGGGCTTTGTCGATGACGTTTTTCATGTCCCAAGGGGCCAAGAACTGCCCCTTTTTGATGTTCACCGGCTTGCCCGACTGGGCCACGGCTCGGATGAAATCGGTCTGGCGGCACAAAAAGGCGGGGGTCTGCAGCACGTCGACCACGCTGGCCACGGTTTTGACCTGCGACTCGTCGTGCACATCGGTGAGGATCGGCACGCCGATTTGGCGGCGCACTTCATCCAGAATTTTCAGACCTGCATCCATGCCAACGCCGCGTTGGGTGCTGCCCGAGGAGCGGTTGGCTTTGTCGAACGAACCTTTGTAGATGAGGGGAATGCCCAGCGCCGAGCAGGCCTCTTTCAGACGGCCCGCCACCTCGATGGACATCTCCAGGCCTTCGATGGAGCAGGTGCCTGCGATCAAAAAGAAGGGCTGGTTCAGGCCAACGTCAAATCCGCAAAGTTTCATGGGGCTGTCCTCAGGGGGTGTTTCAAGCGGCAGACTTGTGTTCAACGGCCGCTTTCACGAAGGCGTTGAACAAAGGGTGACCATCCCAGGGGGTGGACTTGAATTCGGGGTGGAATTGCACGCCCACATACCAGGGGTGCACGTTTTGCGGCAGCTCGACGATTTCGGTCAGTTGTTCGCGCTGGGTGAGGGCGGAGATGACCAAGCCCGCTTGGCGCAGCTCGTCCAGGTAATTCACGTTGGCCTCATACCGATGGCGGTGGCGTTCGGTGACCACGTCGCCATAAATTTGGTGCGCCAGCGTGCCCTTGGCCACGTCGGAGCTTTGCGCGCCCAGGCGCATGGTGCCGCCCAAGTCGGAGTTTTCATCGCGCTTTTGGATCGAACCATCGGCGTCTTTCCACTCGTTGATCAGGGCGATCACGGGGAAGGGTGTCTCGGGCTCGAATTCGGTGCTGTTGGCGTCCTGCATGCCGGCCACATGACGAGCGTATTCAATGGTCGCCACTTGCATGCCCAGGCAGATGCCGAGATATGGTACTTTGTGGGTGCGTGCGTATTGCGCGGTTTCGATCTTGCCTTCTACACCGCGCTTGCCAAAGCCGCCAGGCACCAGCACACCGTCAAAGTGGGCCAGGCTGGCCACGGTCTCGGGGGTGATGGTTTCAGAGTCGATGTGCTCGATTTTCACGCGCACATGGTTGCGCATGCCCGCATGGCGTAATGCTTCGTTGACCGATTTGTAGCTGTCGGTCAGTTCCACATATTTGCCGACCATGGCAATGGTCACTTCGCCCTTGGGGTTGGCGGTTTCATAAACCAAATCGTCCCAACGCTTGAGGTTGGCAGGTGGGGTGTTCAGGCGCAACTTGTCGCAGATCAAGCCGTCCAGGCCTTGTTCGTGCAGCACGCGGGGCACTTTGTAGATGGTGTCCACATCGGGCATGGAGATCACGCCCCAGCTCTGCACGTTGGTGAACAGCGAAATTTTGTCGCGTTCGTCGTCAGGGATGTAGCGGTCCGCGCGGCAGAGCAGGGCATCGGGCTGGATGCCGATTTCGCGCAGTTTTTGTACCGTGTGCTGCGTGGGTTTGGTTTTGAGCTCGCCTGCGGTGGCAATCCAGGGCAGGTAAGTCAGGTGCACAAAAGCGGTGTTGTTGGGCCCCAGGCGCAAGCTGAGTTGGCGCACGGCTTCCAGAAACGGCAGGGACTCGATGTCGCCTACGGTGCCGCCAATTTCGACGATGGCCACATCGACCGCTTCGGGCGTGCCAAAACCAGCGCCACGCTTGACAAAGTCCTGGATTTCGTTGGTGACGTGGGGAATGACCTGAACGGTTTTGCCCAGGTAGTCGCCACGGCGCTCTTTTTCAAGCACGCTTTTGTAAATTTGGCCGGTGGTGAAGTTGTTGGCCTTCTTCATCCGGGTGTTGATGAAGCGCTCGTAGTGGCCCAAGTCCAAATCGGTTTCAGCGCCGTCGTCGGTGACAAACACCTCGCCGTGTTGAATGGGCGACATGGTGCCTGGGTCGACGTTGAGGTAGGGGTCGAGCTTGATGAGGGTGACGGAGAGGCCGCGCGATTCAAGGAGGGCGGCGAGCGATGCGGAGGCGATTCCCTTGCCCAGGGAAGACACCACACCGCCGGTGACGAAGACGAATTTGGTCATGTCCAAGACGGGAGCCTTGAGCTCCCGGAAGGTGGAAATCGTGATTATAGACAGTCGCTCCCGGTATTCCCCCGTTTCTGTTCTGTTTCCACGCGGAGCTGTCATGTTTTTTTACCCGGGTAATTTAATTTAATCCGGGCATAATTAGATTTTTTGAACAGGACCCATCGTTTGAGCCCGCTGAACCTTGACGCATCCCCCTCAGAATTCATCGCATTTGAAGGCAGCCGTTGCCTGGCACAAGGGGGACTGGCCCAGGTGGCATTGCAGGTCAAGATTGCGAGCGAAGCGAGGCCTTTGGCACGCTTCGTGGTATTCGATGTGTGCAGCAGTGAGGTGTTGGATTTTGACTTGCGGGGCACGTCACAACAGGTGCTCGATCGGTTGGCGCTGTCTCACCCCGCAGTGATGGCGGACATTGCAAAGTCTGTTGACGGGATACATGCCACAGACCCATCTGGCACTGACTCTAACAGTGAAGACGCGGCATCAACCAAGTCAGGCCCGGGTCGCCCCAAGCTGGGCGTGGTGGCGCGTGAGGTGACTTTGTTGCCGCGCCACTGGGCCTGGCTGAGCAGCCAGCCCGGCGGGGCTTCGGTGGCTTTGCGCAAGCTGGTCGAGCAAGCCCGCAAAGACAGCCAGTCACAAGACCAGCGCCGCCTGTCGCAAGAGGCCACTTACCGCTTCATGTCGGTCATGGCAGGCTGCCTGGAAGGCTTTGAAGAAGCCGCCCGCGCCCTGTTTGCCGCCGACCGTTTGCGCTTTGAGGCCTTGACGGCGTCGTGGCCGCAAGACATTCAAAACCATTTGCAACACCTGGCCCAAGCGGCCTGGCTGCCTTCAGACGTTCCCCATTCTCCGGAGTTGCCCCATGCGTGAAAAGTTTCGTTCCCGAGAGGCCGCCATGCCTTTCATCATGTTGGCCGTGTTGATCGACATGGCGGCCATTGGCGTGATCATTCCGGTGCTGCCTGCGCTGGTGGGCAGTTTTTCGGTCAGCCAGGCCGATCAGGCCTATTGGTATGGCGTGACGGCAGTGGCGTTTGGGCTGTCCAACTTTTTGGCAGCGCCGGTGCTGGGCGCTTTGTCCGACCGTTATGGGCGCAGGCCGGTGTTGCTGCTGGGTTTCATGGGCCTGGGCGTGAGCTTTTTTGGCACGGCCATGAGCACCACGCTGTGGGGTTTGATTGCGGTGCGCACGCTGGGCGGTGCCATGCAGGCCAATGCGGCCATTGCCAACGCCTATGTGGCCGACATTTCTGCCCCTGAAGAGCGGGCCAAGCGTTTTGGCTTGCTGGGTGCCATGATGGGCTTGGGCTTCATCGTGGGGCCGGTGATGGGTGGCTTGTTGGGCGCGATTGACCTGCATTTGCCCTTTTATGTGGCCGGTGGCCTCACTTTGCTGAACGGTTTGTATGGCTACTTTGTGTTGCCCGAGTCGCTGCCCGCCGCGCAGCGCAAAGCCTTCAGTTGGCGCTCGGCCAACCCGGCCAGCTCATTGCGCAAGCTGGGGCAGCTCAAGGGCGTGGGGCCGCTGGTGGGCGTGGTGGCCTTCAGCGCTTTGGCGCAGTTTGTGCTGTACACGGTTTGGGTGCTTTACAACAGCTTCAAGTTTGGCTGGGGGCCCAGTGAAAACGGCTGGTCACTGGCCGTGGTGGGCATTGTGGCGGTGCTGGTGCAAGGCGTCTTGATGGGCCGTTTGCTCAAGCGCTATGCGCCGCCCAAGCTGGCCATCATGGGCCTGGTGTCGTCGGTCATCGCCTACACGCTGTGGGGCGCGGCCACCGAGGGCTGGATGATGTACGCGGTGATTGCTTTCAACTTGCTGGGTGGCACGGTGAATGCCTCGGTGCAAAGCATGATTTCATCGGCCGCCGACAGCAAGAGCCAGGGCCAGACGATGGGCGCGGTCAGTGCGCTCAGCAGTTTGATGGCCGTGGTGGCCCCCATGCTGGGCGCGCCCTTGCTGGCCATGGTGTCGCACTTGCCGCAAGGTGACTGGCGCATTGGCGCACCGTTCTTCTTTTGCGCGGTCTTGCAGGTGGCGTCGCTGGCGCTGGCGGTGATGCATTTGCGCAGGCATCGACGCCATCACTGAGTTTTTTCGGTCGGTCCGCAGGCCTTGGGCAAGTCATTGTGGGGGTGGGCAGGTACCTTGCTGTGCAGCGAGGCTTTTGTGCCTTGTCCGTGAACAATGTCGAGTGACCGCTCTGATACATTTCCCCCCATGAGTACATTGAGTGGAAAACACATCGTTCTGGGCTTGTCGGGCGGCATCGCGGCCTTCAAGTCGGCTGAACTCTGCCGGGCTTTGATCAAGGCGGGCGTCACCGTGCAAGTGGTGATGACCGAGGCGGCCGAGCAATTCATGACGGCCGTCACCATGCAGGCCTTGTCAGGTCGGCCGGTCTACACCTCGCAGTGGGACCCGCGTGAGGCCAACAACATGGCCCACATCAACCTGAGCCGCGAGGCCGATGCGATTGTGGTGGCCCCGGCCAGTGCCGACTTCATGTCCAAGCTGCTGCATGGGGGGGCCGACGAATTGCTCAGCCTCATGTGCCTGGCTCGGCCGCTGGACAAGGTGCCGCTGATCGTGGCCCCGGCCATGAACCGCGAAATGTGGTCCAACCCCGCCACGCAGCGCAACGTGGCGCAGCTCAAGGCCGACGGCATCCATGTGCTGGACGTGGGGCAGGGCGACCAGGCCTGCGGTGAGACAGGCGACGGGCGCATGCTCGAAGCCGATGAAATTCTGGAAGAACTCGAGGCGTTTTTCACGCCCAAGGTGCTGGCGGGCAAGCAAGTGCTGGTCACGGCCGGGCCGACCTACGAAGCCATTGACCCGGTGCGCGGCATCACCAATTTGTCGAGTGGCAAGATGGGTTTTGCGATTGCCCGTGCAGCGCGCCTGGCCGGTGCCCAGGTCACGCTGGTGGCAGGGCCTGTGCATTTGCCAACGCCCAGGGGCGCTCAGCGTGTGAATGTCCAGTCAGCCCGCCAGATGCTGGACGCGGTGGCGCTGCATCTGGATAAGGCCGACGTGTTCATTTCTACAGCGGCTGTGGCCGATTGGCGTCCTGCGAATTCGGCCGACCAAAAAATCAAGAAAGACGGATCGGGACAGACCCCTCAGCTGAGTTTTGTGGAAAACCCGGACATTTTGGCCACAGTAGCGCACTCGCCCCGTGCCGAGTCGGGTGAATTGTTTTGTGTGGGTTTCGCCGCCGAAAGTCACGATTTGCTGGCCCATGCCACGGCCAAGCGCATCCGCAAGGGCGTGCCGCTTTTGGTGGGTAATATTGGCCCGGCCACCTTCGGTCAAGACGACAATGCCTTGCTGCTGGTGGATGAAACTGGTGCCCGCGAAATGCCGCACGCCAGCAAGCAGACGCTGGCTGTGGGCTTGATCGCTGACATCGCCACCCGTTTGAACCGCTAAGTCGTTTCAGGGCGCGGCGTTCAGCGTTCAGCGAAAAAACTGAAGCAAACGTCCAGCCCTGTTTGCCCAACGCCCAACCCCATACGCTCAACCCCACATGAACATCGACCTCAAAATCATCGACGCCCGCATGGCCGATCAGCTGCCCGCCTATGCCACGCCTGGCAGTGCCGGGCTGGATTTGCGTGCTTGCCTTGACGCTCCTTTGACCCTGCAACCCAACGCTTGGCAATTGGTGCCCACGGGCATTGCGGTGCACCTGAAAGACCCCGGTTATGCGGCCATGCTGTTGCCGCGCTCCGGTTTGGGCCACAAGCACGGCATCGTGCTGGGCAATTTGGTGGGCTTGATTGACAGCGATTACCAAGGCCAGCTCATGGTCAGCGCCTGGAACCGCAGCGATGTGGCCTTCACCATCGAGCCGATGGAGCGCATCGCGCAGATGGTCATCGTGCCGGTGGTGCAGGCCACGTTCAACCTGGTGAGTGAATTTGATGCGCCCAGCGAGCGCGGTGAGGGCGGTTACGGCTCTACCGGCAAACAATAAGGTCGGGGTGAAGATGTCGGACTCTTCGAGTGCCGACCTGCGCGATGATTTTTTGCAGGTCGGTACTCGAAGAGTCCGACAACGGCTTTTGATGGACCGGTGTATGTCTTAGCGGAAACCGCCGACATGCCTCTGTCGGAATTGCCCTGATGGATCAGTGCAAAGTAGGCCCGGTGGGCAGGCCTTCATCACCGACTTCGATTTTGAAGAACCCGGTGCCGCAGCTGCCGCTGCCCACTTCGGCTTCGGTGGGCTCGCGCACCGATTCCACCTTGAGGCTCAGGCGCAGGGCAATGCCCGACAGCGGGTGGTTGCCGTCCAGCACCACATGCTCGGGATAGATTTCGGTCACGGTGTACAGCACATTGCGCGGCGCATCGGGGTGGCAGCCAGCGGGCAAGGCTGTGCCTTCAATGGTCAGGCCTTCTTCCAAGCCTTCAGGAAACAGCGCAAGGGGTTCCAGAAACAGCAGGTTTTCATCAAAGTCACCAAAAGCATCTTCGGGCTCGAGGTGCAGGTCGACCTTGGCGCCTTTTTCGTGGCCTTGCAGGGCTTCTTCGATCTTGGGCAGCAAATCTTTGCCGCCAATGAAAAATTCAACGGGCTCGTCCAGGGTGTCCAGAACTTCGCCCAGCGTGTCTTTGAGTGTCCAGGTCAGTGCGACCACAGAAGGTGTCTTGATTTCCATAGGACAATTGTCGCAGTTTGGCGGCCGGTTTTGGCCGCTTGTGCTTTGAAGAGGCCGCGCATTGTTGGCCTCAAAGGAACCCACCCATGAACACAGAACAACCCTTGGCCCTTTTAGGCGGCCTGACACCCAGCCAATTCATGAAGCGCCATTGGCAGAAAAAGCCTTTGCTGGTGCGCAATGCCATCCCGGGTTTTTCGCCCTGTGTGGGCCGCGCCGAACTGGTGGCTTTGGCGGGTGAGGAGGGGGTTGAGTCGCGCCTGATCATCGACTCGGACAAAGGCTGGAAGATGAAGCATGGCCCTTTGCTCAAGCGCAGCTTGCCGCCTTTCAGTCAGAAAAAATGGACATTTCTGGTGCAAGGCGTGGACTTGCACCACGATGGCGTGCACGCGCTGATGCAGCAGTTTCGCTTTGTGCCCGATGCACGGCTCGATGATGTGATGATCAGTTACGCCACCGACGGCGGTGGCGTGGGGCCGCACTTTGACAGTTACGACGTGTTTTTGCTGCAAGCCCACGGCCAGCGCAAATGGCGCATCGGGCGTCAAAAAGACTTGAGCCTGCAGCCGGGCGTGCCGCTCAAGATTTTGCAAAATTTTGAAGCTGAAGAAGAGTTTGTGCTCAACCCCGGCGACATGCTGTATCTGCCGCCCAAATATGCGCACGACGGCATCGCGCAAGGCGAATGCATGACCTGGTCGATTGGTTTTCGATCACCGCAAGAAGGCGAGTTGGCCCGTGAGTTGCTGCTCGGCTTGGCCGATGAGGCCTTTGATGGTGTGGGCGATGCGCTGTACCGTGACCCGAAGCAGCTTGCCGTCAGCGCCCCTGCAGCCATGCCGACGCAATTGGGTGATTTTGCACGGCAGGCCATTGCTAAGGCTTTGAATAACCCCCATTTGATCGACAGCTTGCTGGGCGAATACCTGACCGAACCCAAGGCACAGGTATGGTTTGACTCTGTAGAGGACGAACCCGACTTGTCGGTTGGCGTGCAATTGGATCGCCGCACCAAAATGATGTACGACGAGCGTCATATTTTCATCAATGGGGAGAGCTTTCGGGTGGCCGGAAAAGATGCGATGAATTTGCGTGCGTTGGCTGATTTGCGAGAACTTTCAGGGCCTGCATGGAGAAGTTTAAGTAAAAATGCCAAAGAGGCTTTGGTCGATTGGGCGCTCGCTGGATGGCTTTACCCGCGACAGAATCATCCACTTTGAGCTTTTTTACGCTTGCTTTGTCAGTTTGGTGAAGGCAAAGGGAAAACAATTAAGGGAAAACGCTATAATCGTAGGCTGAGTACAAAAGAGCTCGAGTGCTTTTGTCTCGGTCCGACATCCCTCAAAAGTTGTTGTGACAATTTCCGGAAATTGTTTTCTCATCCATTCTTACATCAGGAAAATCAAAATGAACAAGTCTCTCGTTCTGGCCGCCATCATCGCCGCTGCAGCTTTGTCCGCTTGCGGCAAAAAAGAAGAAGCTGCTGCTCCTGCAGCCGCACCTGCTGCTGCTGCACCCGCTGCCGCTCCTGCCGCCCCAGCGGCTGATGCCTCTGCTGCTGCTGCACCCGCTGCCGCTCCTGCTGCTGACGCATCTGCAGCCAAGTAATCTGGCTCAGTTTGAGCGCCTGATGTTGAGTCAGGTTGCCCATCAAAAAACCCCGCATTGCGGGGTTTTTTTTTGGCTGATTGAATCTTGGCTTATCGCAATTGCGGAGCAATCAAATTCAAAATGCGCTCGGCATCTTCCTTGCTGGCAGCTTTGCCCTCAGAGGTCAGAATGCGAATCACGCTTTGATCTGCTGACAAGCCCGTCACACTGATGCGGTAACGAGCCAAAGTCGAGAGTTCAGTTTTGCTGCTGAAGATCCGACTGAAGAAGCCAGGTTGCTCGGCGGTTTTACCTGCTGCAACGTAGCGAACAAAATACAAGCCATTGGCACGATCGCGGTCTTCCACGGTGAAACCGCTGCGATCAAGCGCAACACCTGTACGACGCCATGCACGGTCAAGGGTGTCAATCAAGGTGATGGACGCTTGGCCCTGGGTCACGCCGATGGTGGCACTTTGGCTGACGGGGTTGGCTGCCGTTGCAGCGGCTTTGGCTGCTTCTGGCGAAGTCCCCAGTTTGACCATCAGTCGACGCAAGAACTCAATCTCCAACTCAGGATCGGAAGCGCGAGGTTGCCAAACTGTCTGGTCTTTTTGGGCGTTGGTGTAATTTTCGGCCATGCCTCGGTGTGTGATGTAAATCTCGACGCCACCTTGCGCGTTGCGCTCGATACGGGTTCTAAACTTGTCACGCTCACCAGAGGAATACAGTGATTCCAACACTTTCCCCAAGGTTCTTCGGATGAAGTCTTGTGGAATTTTGGCGCGATTTTCAGCCCAATCTGTTTCCATGATGCCCAGTTCAGGCGAGTCAGTGACCAAAGTGAAGCCATTGCTGGACCAAAATTCGCGCAAAGGCTCCCAAAGCTTGTCTGCGGGCATGGCTGCTACCAACCAGCGTTGATTGCCTTGGCGCTCCAGGCGGACATTGCCCAAGGTGTTGGTTGCGGTACCTGAGTCAACGACCCGCGAACCTGCATTTTGGAAACCAGAGGCCGTGGCCGATGTGCTTTCGATGGCGTAACGCGATTCCTTGCGCAATTGCGTCAAATCGGGGGGGACTTCAAGGGTCGGCGCTTTGGCCGCGCTTTTGTAGTTGATCTTGTCCTCTTCGAGTGCCGCACATGCGTTCAGCAAGGCCGCCAAGGACAGGATGCTGGCTGTCCGCTTAAAGGGGATGGAGGAAAGGGTAAGGAAAGGGGTGGTGTTCACAAACATCCTTGAGGTGCTCATCAAATCAGGCCGGCGGCGTGGAGTGCTGCTTCAACCACTGGGTGTTGGGCCGCAGACAGTTCCGTCATGGGCAGGCGCAAAGTCGGGCCGCTCAGCCCCATGCGTTGCATGGCCCATTTGACAGGGATGGGGTTGGCTTCAACAAACAAGTTTTTGTGCACAGGCAGCAGTTGAAACTGGATGCGCATGGCTTCTTTCACATCACCACGGGTTGCGGCCATGCACAGATCATGCATGAGCCGAGGCGCGACGTTGGCGGTCACGCTGATGTTGCCGGCACCGCCGCACAGCATCAGAGCCACAGCGGTGGCGTCGTCGCCAGAAAACACCGCAAATTCTTTGGGCACTTCACGAATGAGCCACTGGGCACGCTCAATGTTGCTGGTCGCTTCCTTGATGCCGATGATGCCGGGCACCTGGGCCAGTCGCAGCACGGTTTCGTGCTGGAGATCGGCCACGGTGCGGCCTGGCACGTTGTACAAAATCACGGGCAACTCGGGCACAGCCTCGGCGATGGCTTTGAAGTGCTGGTAGAGGCCTTCTTGGGTGGGCTTGTTGTAATAGGGCACCACTTGCAGCTGGGCGTCAGCGCCGACTTTGTGTGCAAATTTGGCCAGATTGATCGCTTCAGCAGTGGAGTTGGCTCCACAACCGGCAATGATCGGGATGCGTTTGGCCGCTTGTTCTACGGAGACACGGATGATTTCACAGTGCTCGTCCACGGTCACAGTGGGCGATTCGCCCGATGTGCCGACCACCACGATGGCGTCTGTGCCTTCGGCAACATGCCAGTCGATCAGTTTTCGCAAAGTGGGGTAGTCCACATTGCCATTGGCAAGCATCGGTGTGATCAGGGCAGGAATGCTGCCACGGATAGGGCGAAATTCGGTGGTCATGTCAGGTGTTTCTGAGCAGGAAAAAAGATCATTCTAACGAGTGCCAGTCACTTGCAGCTTGGCAAACCCTGCACAGGTGCCAAGACATGCCAAGGCGCGAGGCGGGCAGGGTTTCAAGCAGCTTGTAAGGGCCAGCGTTCGATGGCACCGGATGCCCCGGCTCGCACGGCCACAATGCGCTGCACAAAACGGTCTGGCGAAGACTCGAAACCGTCTTCGTAAGCCACTGTGCGCAAGCCAACAGTGGCTTGTAGAAGTTCGCCGGGCTGCAGCAAAAAGTCAGGCCGCGACGGTTTGCCCACGCTTTCGTTGCCTGCCGCAAAGGTTTCGTAAATCAGAACCCCCCCGGGGGCCACAGTGCTCACGAGGGTGGGCAGCAGCGCACGCCACAGGTAATGGGTCACCACCACGCAGCCAAATGTTTGCCCGGCAAAGGGCCATGGGCCGTTTTCAATGTCGGCGCAAATGACCGAGCCACTGGCTTGGGCTATTGCCACCGCTTCGGGGTTGCGGTCCACCCCGGTAACGCGGTGTCCCAGGGCGGACAGATGGCGCATGTGACGACCCGCGCCGCAGGCCACATCGAGCACGGTGCTGCCCGGGGCAATGAGGTGGGACCAGCGTTGGACCCAGGCAGAGGGGTTTTCGGTACCGTGCATGTTCAGTCAAAGGGTAAAGTTAAAAACACGACCACAATTGGTCGGCCAGCATCAGCACCACATCGGGTTGGGCGTACAGCCCGAAGGTGATGGCCAACATCAAGGCTGCGAGCAGCCAAAGGGTGCTTCGGGTGCTCATGCGGTTTGGGGGGATGCACGCACGATGGGGCTCTCACGCACCGGCAAGTTCACCAGCGCAGCCAACACGCCCAGCGCAATGGCCAAGTACCAAACGATGTCGTAGCTGCCGGTCTTGTCGTACAAATAACCACCCAGCCACACGCCCATGAAGGAGCCGATCTGGTGGCCGAAAAAGATGAAACCGCTGAGCATGGACAAATGCGCCACGCCAAAAATGTGCGCCACTGCTGCGTTGGTGGGCGGTACGGTGGACAGCCACAGCAATCCCATCACGGCCGAAAAGATGTAAACGCTGGTGGGCGACAGTGGCACCAGCAAAAACAGCGTGATCGCCACCGAGCGCGAGATGTAAATGGTGGCCAGGATGTGCTTTTTGGGAATTTGTGGGCCCATGGTGCCCGCAATGTAGGTGCCCACCACGTTGAACAGACCAATCAGGGCCAGCGCATAACTGGCCACTTGGGGTGCCATGCCGTGGTCTTTCAGGTAGCTGGGCATGTGCACCCCAATGAACACCACCTGAAAGCCGCACACAAAGTAGCCCGCCATCAGCAGCTGAAAACTTGGGTACTTGAAGGCTTCTTTCAGCGACTGGAGGATGGTCTGCTCACGTTTGACCTGGCCCGCAGCATGCAAAGCCGGCTCGCGCAGCCCCCATGCCAGTGGAATGATCAGCACGGTGGCGGCGGCCAAAATCATCAGGGCGTTTTGCCAACCCGCTTGGCTGATCAGCATGCCTTCCACCGGCACCATCAAAAACTGCCCGAAGCTGCCGGCCGCTGCCGCAATGCCCATGGCCCATGAACGACGCTCGGCCGGCACATTGCGCCCGATCACGCCATAAATCACGGCGTAGGTGGTGCCCGCCTGCGCAGTGCCGATGATGACGCCTGTGAAGAGCGCAAACATCCAGGGCGTTTGGGCCTGGGCCATGCCCATGAGCCCCAATCCATAGAGCAAGGCCCCGGCCGTGATGACGCGGAATGCGCCAAACTTGTCGGCCAGCATCCCTGCAAAAATACCCATAAAACCCCAGGCCAAATTCTGGATGGCCATGGCAAAGCCAAATTCTTGGCGGCCCCAGCCTTGAGTTTGGGTGATGGGCTGAAGCCACAGGCCAAAGCCGTGGCGAATGCCCATGGAGAGGGTGACGATGGCCGCGCCGCAAATCAGCACCTGGGTCAGTGAAAGGGGTTTGTGTTGCATCCCCCGACTTTAACCAATCTCCTTGGCGTTCCCGGTAGCAAGTCAAAACCACTGTCTATGCATCCAGTAAGCTTGCACAAATCCCACTACAATCCGCCACCATGGCCACCCAAACAACTGTCAAAACCTCCAGCGAATACTCCGAAGGCTCGATTCGAGTTCTCAAAGGTCTGGAGCCCGTCAAGCAACGCCCGGGCATGTACACCCGCACCGACAACCCCCTGCACATCATTCAAGAGGTGCTGGACAACGCCGCCGACGAGGCGCTGGCGGGTTACGGCAAAAAGATCAAGGTCATCCTGCACTTGGATGGCTCGGTCAGCATCGAAGACGATGGTCGGGGCATTCCCTTTGGCATGCACCCCGAAGAAAAAGCCCCCGTGATCGAACTGGTCTTCACCCGCTTGCATGCGGGCGGCAAGTTCGACAAGGGCAAGGGCGGCGCCTACAGCTTCTCGGGCGGCCTGCACGGCGTGGGTGTGTCGGTGACCAACGCACTGTCCAAACGGCTGGAAGCCACCAGTTACCGCGAAGGTCAAGTGGCCACCTTGGTGTTTTCGGGCGGCGACGTGACCGAGCCGCTGGTGAGCCGAGCCACAGGCGCGGGTGACCGCAAACAAGGCACGACCGTTCGTGCGTGGCCCGACGCCAAATACTTTGAGTCCAGCAACCTGCCCATGAACGAGCTGACGCACCTGCTGCGCAGCAAAGCCGTGCTCATGCCGGGCGTAACGGTGACCTTGGTCAACGAGAAAACCAAAGAAACCCAGCAATGGCAATTCAAGGCGGGCTTGCGCGACTACCTGACGCAAACGCTCAATGGTGAGCCCGTCATCCCGCTGTTTGAAGGCGAAGGCTTTGCCGACGGCAACAACGACAGCTTTGCCGAAGGCGAGGGCGCCTCGTGGGCCGTGGCCTTTACGGAAGACGGTGCGCCGGTGCGTGAAAGCTACGTCAACCTGATACCCACCAGCGCAGGCGGCACGCACGACAGCGGCTTGCGCGACGGCCTGTTCACCGCCGTCAAAAGCTTCATCGAGCTGCATGGCTTGTTGCCCAAAGGCGTCAAGCTCATGCCCGAAGACGTGTTTGCCCGCGCCAGCTATGTACTGAGTGCCAAAGTGCTGGACCCGCAGTTTCAAGGCCAGATCAAGGAACGCCTGAACTCGCGTGATGCGGTGCGGCTGGTCTCCAGCTTTGTGCGCCCGGCCTTGGAGCTGTGGCTGAACGAGCATGTGGACTACGGCAAAAAACTGGCCGAGTTGGCCATCAAGGCTGCGCAAACCCGCCAGAAGGCCGGTCAAAAGGTGGAAAAGCGCAAGAGCTCCGGCGTGGCCGTGTTGCCCGGCAAACTGACCGATTGCGAGAGCAAAGACATCCTGCACAACGAGGTGTTTTTGGTCGAGGGCGACTCGGCCGGCGGCAGCGCCAAAATGGGCCGCAACAAAGAATGTCAGGCCATTTTGCCCCTGCGCGGCAAGGTACTCAACACCTGGGAAGTCGACCGCGACCGCTTGTTTGCCAACAACGAAATCCATGACATCTCGGTGGCCATTGGCGTGGACCCGCACGGTCCGAACGACAACCCCGACATGAGCAACCTGCGGTATGGCAAGGTGTGCATCTTGAGCGACGCGGATGTGGACGGCTCGCACATCCAGGTGCTGCTGCTGACTTTGTTCTTCCGCCATTTCCCCAAGCTGATTGAAGCGGGTCACCTGTATGTGGCGCGGCCGCCTTTGTTCCGGGTCGATGCGCCTGCACGCGGCAAAAAGCCTGCCTCCAAAGCCTATGCGCTGGACGAGGGCGAGCTCACCGCCATCATCGACAAGCTGCGCAAAGACGGCGTGAAAGAAGGCGGCTGGAGCATCAGCCGTTTCAAGGGCCTGGGCGAGATGAGCGCCGAGCAGCTGTGGGACACCACGCTCAACCCCGACACGCGCCGTTTGCTGCCCATCGAGTTGGGCCCGCTGGACAACGCGGGTACTGAAAACCTGATGATGCAACTGATGGGCAAAGGCGAAGCCGCCGCCCGCCGCGAGCTGATGGAACTGCACGGCGACAGCATCGAAATCGACGTTTGAATTTCTTGTAGGTCGGAGCTTCAGCTCCGACAAATGTGTGCGCACCCCACGTCGGAGCTAAAGCTCCGACCTACAAAACCATTGACATGACCACTGACCTCTTAACCCCCGAACCCACCGCTGCTCCTGAAGGCGACCACCTGGGTGCTTACGCCCAGAGGGCCTATCTGGAATACGCGCTGTCCGTCGTCAAAGGCCGCGCCTTGCCCGATGTGTGCGACGGCCAAAAGCCTGTTCAGCGGCGCATTTTGTATTCGATGGACCGCATGGGCCTCTCTTACAGCGGCCCCAACAACAACACCGCCGCCAAGCCCGTCAAAAGCGCCCGCGTGGTGGGCGATGTGCTGGGCCGTTACCACCCGCACGGCGACACGGCGGCGTATGACGCCCTGGTGCGCATGGCGCAGGACTTTTCGCAGCGCTACCCGCTGATCGACGGCCAGGGTAATTTTGGCTCGCGCGACGGCGACGGCGCGGCCGCCATGCGTTACACCGAAGCGCGGCTGTCGCGCATCACCAGCTTGCTGCTCGACGAGATCGACATGGGCACGGTGGACTTCATCCCCAACTACGACGGCTCCACCGAAGAGCCGCGCCAGCTGCCCGCCCGCTTGCCGTTCAGTTTGCTGAATGGCGCCAGCGGCATTGCCGTGGGCCTGGCCACCGAGATTCCCAGCCACAATCTGCGCGAAGTGGCCGACGCCTGCGTGGCCTTGATCAAAAACGACAAGCTGAGCGACAGCGAGTTGATGGCCATCATCCCTGGCCCCGACTACCCCGGTGGCGGCCAGATCATCAGCCCGGCCAGCGACATCGCCGACGCCTACCGGACGGGACGCGGCAGCCTCAAAGTGCGCGCCCGCTGGAAGATCGAAGAACTCGCCCGTGGCCAATGGCAGCTGGTGGTGACCGAGTTGCCGCAAGGCGTCAGCTCGCAGCGCGTGCTCGAAGAGATCGAAGAACTCACCAACCCCAAAGTCAAAGCCGGTAAAAAAGCGCTCAGCACCGACCAGATGCAGCTCAAGGCCAGCATGCTGGCTGTGCTGGATGTGGTGCGTGACGAATCGAGCAAAGACGCCGCCGTGCGCCTGGTGTTCGAGCCCAAGACCAGCCGCATCGAACAGAGCGAACTCATCACCGCCTTGCTGGCCCACACCAGCTTGGAAACGTCTGCGCCGATCAATATGACGTCCGTGGGCATCGACGGCAAGCCGATTCAAAAATCGCTGCGCCAGATGCTGGTGGAGTGGATCAGCTTCCGCCAGACCACCATCACCCGCCGCAGCCAGCACCGCCTGAACAAAGTGCTGGACCGCATCCACATTCTGGAAGGCCGTCAGCTGGTGCTGCTGAACATCGACGAGGTGATCCGCATCATCCGCCACAGCGATGAGCCCAAGCCCGCGCTGATCGAAGCTTTCAAACTCAGCGACCGCCAGGCCGAAGACATTCTTGAGATTCGCCTGCGCCAACTGGCCCGCCTCGAAGCCATCAAGATCGAGCAAGAGTTGAGCGAACTGCGGGGTGAGCAAGGCAAGCTCGAAGAAATTTTGGGCAGCCCCGCCGCACTGCGCCGTCTGATGATCAAAGAGATCGAAGCCGACGCCAAAACCTTTGCCGACCCACGCCGCACCCTGATCCAGGAAGAGAAAAAAGCCGTGGCCGAAGTCAAGGTGGTGGACGAACCGGTGACGGTGGTCGTGTCGGAAAAAGGCTGGGTACGCGCCCGCACGGGCCATGGCCACGACGCCACCAGCTTCGCCTTCAAGGCGGGCGACGGCCTGTACGGCACTTTTGAATGCCGCACGGTGGACACGCTGCTGATCTTTGGCACGGCCAAAAATGGGACAGGCCGCATCTACAGCGTGCCCGTGGCCACCTTGCCCGGCGCACGCGGCGATGGCCAGCCGATCACCACCCTCATCGATCTGGAAACCGGCACGCAACCCGCCCACTACTTTGCAGGCCCGGCCCACGCCACGCTGCTGCTCAGCGGCTCTGGCGGCTATGGCTTCATGGCCTCGGTCGAGAACATGATTTCGCGCAACAAAGCAGGCAAAGCCTTCATCAGCCTGGGCGATGGTGAAACCGTCTGCGCCCCCAGCCATGTGAGCGGCAGCAGTGCCACCGTGCCTGCCGATAAACAGCCTATGCCCGCGGCGACCAGCGTCTGCTGCGCCAGTGCAGGCGGCCGAGTGCTGACGTTTGAGATCAGCGAACTCAAAACCATGGAAAAAGGCGGCCGGGGCCTGATGCTCATCGACCTGGAAGCCAAAGACACCTTGGCTGGAGCGGCGGCTTACACCCGCAGCGTCAAGATCGCCGGCATTGGCCGAGGCGGCAAAGAGCGCGAAGAAACGCTGGAAATCCGCAGCCTGAACAACGCCAAAACCGCCCGCGCCAAAAAAGGCAAAGTGGCGGACTTGGGCTTCAAGCCGAATCGGGTGACGCGGGTCGAGTGATCAAGGCGCAGTGATGCTTTTTTAAGCACCCCCCGCCAGCCCTTATCTGGCGGGCCTTTCGCGGCTTGTCCCTGCACTTGTCCACAGCTTTGGGCACGGTGTTTGGGGACAGTTCTTTGCAGGGGGCATCTTTCGGGTGTCAACCTTGACCAGCGCAAAAATGTCAATTGACCATGACCAATTTGCCTTTGACACTGCGCGATCCCATGAGGGTGTAAGCTGCCTTGAGTTCGCTCATGGGCAAGGTCCGATCCAAGACAGGTTTGATTTTTCCTTGGGCGTACCATTGACTCAACTCGGCCATCATTGCCGCATTGGCTTGGGGTTCGCGTCGGGCGAAATCACCCCAAAAAACACCAACCAGTGATGCGCCTTTGAGCAAAGGCAGATTCAAGGGCAATGATGGGATGGGCCCCCCCGCAAACCCTACAACCAGATAACGACCACGCCACGCAATTGAGCGAAAAGCGGGTTCTGCCAGTTCTCCCCCGACAGGGTCGTAAATCACATCTGGCCCGCGTCCTTGAGTGAGTTCTTTCAAGGCTTCACGCAAGTTTTGTTGGCTGTAATTGATGGTCTCGTCTGCCCCTAATGAGGTGCACAAAGCGCATTTTTCGTCGGTGGACGCCGCCGCAATGACTTTGGCCCCCATGGCTTTTGCAATCTGAATGGCCGCAGTGCCAACGCCACCTGCGGCACCCAAAATCAAAACGGTTTCGCCTGCTTTCAGCTGCGCACGGTCGACCAAGGCGTGGTGCGAGGTGGCATAGGTCATGATGAATGCAGCCCCATCCGTGGCCGAAAACCCATCCGGTAAGGGCAGGCATAACTTTGCCGGTGCCAATGTGTGTGTTGCAAAGCCTCCGGTGCCTGATAAACAGGCAACCGACTGACCTACAACAAGATGCTTGACCCCTTCGCCCACAGCCTCAATGGTGCCCGCATACTCCGAACCCGGCACAAATGGAAGTTCGGGCTTCATTTGGTATTTGTTCTGCACAATCAAGAGGTCTGGAAAATTCAGGCTTGCTGCTTGAATTTGAATCAGCACCTGGCCTGGGCCCGGTTGCGGTGTGGGCAGCTCTTTCCAGTTCAGGGCATCGACTCCCACAGGGTTTTCACAAAGCCATGCTTGCATTCAATCTCTCCAGATCATCAAGTTCAACAAAGCGTTTGATCTTAGGGAATGGAGCGTATCGTTTCGTGTCCCCCGAGCGACCCCGAGGTGAAGCACCCTGTCAAACGCCAATTGGCGACCGATGGCTGCAGCAGGCCTACAATGGTTCAACCTCAAAAAATTCACATGAAAATTCTGATTTCAAACGACGATGGTTTCCGAGCCGAAGGCATTGTGGCTTTGTACGAATCCTTGAAAAAAATAGCAGATGTTGAGGTTGTTGCGCCTGAACACAACAACAGTGCCAAATCAAATGCTTTGACTTTGCACACCCCTCTCTACGTGAACCGCGCTGAAAATGGCTTCAGATACGTCAATGGCACACCTGCAGACTGTGTGCACATTGCTTTGACGGGCCTATTGGGTTACAAGCCTGATCTGGTGATCTCGGGCATCAACAATGGTGCAAATATGGGGGACGACACGATTTATTCCGGAACGGTGGGCGCTGCCATGGAGGCTTACCTATTTGGGATTCCGGCGATGGCTGTTTCACAAATCAACAAAGGCTGGGAGCATTTGAGTGCGGCCGCCCAGACTGTTCAAAACATGGTCCAGAAAATGATGGTGGGGGCGCTGCTTGACCAGCAGCCTTGGCTGTTGAATGTGAATATTCCCAACTTGCCATTTGAGCAAATCAAGCCCCCCATTGTTTGCCGATTGGGGCGACGGCATGCAGCCGAGCCCGTGATCACACAAGTCGATCCTCGTGGTCAAACAATGTACTGGATTGGCAATGCCGGTCCGGCCATGGATGACAGTGAAGGGACGGATTTCCATTCAGCTCAATTGGGCCATGTGGTCGTCACGCCCCTGAAAGTGGACCTGAGTGACCATGACAACTTGTCTTCTTGGTCGCAATCGTGCAAAGACATTTTTCACCGGACATCCGTATGAAAGAGCGCCCGGGTTTCCCCGCCAAGTGGCGATCTTCGGGCGGCGCAGAGCCAGATCATGGGCGTGCAGTGCAGTCCAAGTTGGGTGCAGGCCAGTCGGAGCGCAATCTGAGTTTAAGGACGGGGGCAATGACCCCGAATGTTCGCACTCAGTCGATGACTTACGCCCCCCATGGACTGCCCGTGACGACCGGTTTAGGGCTGGATTCAAGCGCAGTGCGCGCGCGGATGGTGAGTAAATTGGCAGAGCAGGGCCTGCAAGACCCTTGGGTATTGCAGGCCCTGGGGCGGGTTGATCGCCATCTATTTGTGGCGTCAGCATTGGCCAACCAAGCCTACGAGGACACCAGTTTGCCCATTGGTTTTGGGCAAACGATTTCCAAGCCCAATGTGGTTGCTCGCATGATCGAGTTGTTGCGTCATGGTGCAAACGGACGTCTGGGTCGTGTGCTGGAAATTGGAACGGGTTGTGGTTATCAGGCCGCAGTCCTGAGCCACATGGCCAGCGAGGTTTACAGCATCGAGCGTGTCCGAGGTTTGCATGAACAAGCCAAAGAGCATTTACGGCCCTTTCGTCTGCCCAATGTTCACTTGATCTTCGGTGATGGCATGCAAGGCTATCCCAAGGGGGCACCCTATGCGGGGATTATTTCTGCGGCAGGTGGTGACCAAGTGCCTGCGGCATGGCTGGATCAGTTGGCTGTTGGTGCTCGATTGGTGGCCCCAACCATGACGCCCGCGGGTCACCAGGCATTGCTGGTCGTTGAGAAAACGGCTTCAGGCTACGAACGGCAGGTTTTGGAAGCTGTTCACTTTGTTCCTCTAAAATCAGGGGTCGAATAAATGATTGAGCTCGGATGATATTCAACGCCTTACCCCGTCGATTTTGGACTTGTCTGACCGCTTTGATTTTGGTCGGATGCTCTGCTTCACCACGCGCACCTGCGCCAGTGGAAGACCGCATGCAGGGCGTCACTGTCAGGAGTGCCCCCGTTCCTGCGCTTATTGCGTCGACTTTGCCCGGTGCTGAAAATGCGGGCAAACCGGGGTACTACACCGTACAAAAAGGGGACACCCTGACACGGGTTGCCTTGGACCATGGTCAGTCATGGCGCGATTTGGTGCGTTGGAACAGTTTGTCCAATGCCCATCTGATCGAGGTGGGCCAGGTTTTGCGTGTCCTGCCGCCAGGGGCTTCTGTGGAAGCCAAAGGTGTGGTTGTCCAACCGATTGGCGGCAGTGCCGAGGTGGTGGTCAGCAAACCTGCTGCTTCCCCGCCTTTGCCAGTTGCAGGCACCTCCACAACAACGGGCAATGACGATGGGCTAGGGTTCATCTGGCCCGCCAGTGGAAATTTACTCGCTGGTTTTGATGATGTGAAAAACAAGGGTCTTGACATTGGCGGCAAAGCGGGCGATCCGGTTTTGGCCGCCGCAGACGGCCATGTTGTGTATGCTGGTGCGGGTTTGCGAGGTTACGGCAACTTGATCATCTTGAAGCACAACAACACTTTTTTGAGCGCATACGCTCACAACCAAGCCTTGTTGGTCAAGGAGGACCAAAAGGTCAATAAAGGGCAAAAGATCGCCGAAATGGGCAAAACCGATGCTGACCGCGTCAAACTCCATTTCGAGATTCGCCGCCAAGGAAAACCTGTCGATCCAGCCAAGTATTTGCCCAGTCGCTGAAGTGTCCATGCATTGACCCGCCAACAGAAGAAAGTCTTCGACGCGGTAGCGGCATTGATGTGGCCTCACCAGCGTTTTTCCCTTTCTTGTTGGATTGGGTATATCCCATCAAAAGTATGACGCAGCCCCATCAAGTGGGCACCACATCCTGAGACAATCAGGGCATGAGCGATCCAGACATTTCCCTATCCCAAGCCCACGCCGACGAACCCAGCCACTCCAGTGCTGACCTGCCCGAGGGCTGGTTGCGTGTCGGCTCCCTGGACATGGATGCCCAAGGCATCGCCCGCCGCCCTGACGGCAAAGTCGTGTTCATTGAAGGCGCTTTGCCTTTTGAGCTGGTCTCGGTCAACGTGCACCGCAAAAAGAACAACTGGGAGCAGGGCACCGTCACCCAGATCCACCACGAGTCATCCCAGCGCGTGCGGCCTGGTTGCCCGCATTTCGGCCTGCATGCGGGGGCCTGCGGCGGTTGCAAGATGCAGCACCTGGAGGCATCGGCCCAAGTGGCCATCAAGCAACGCGTGCTCGAAGACAACCTGTGGCACCTGGGCAAAGTCAAAGCCGAAACCATGCTGCGCCCCATCGAGGGGCCGACTTGGGGCTACCGCTACCGCGCCCGCCTGTCGGTGCGCTACGTGATCAAAAAAGGCGAAGTGCTGATTGGTTTCCACGAGCGCAAAAGCCGCTACATCGCCGACATGAAAGTGTGCCATGTGCTGCCGCCGCATGTCAGTCGGATGCTGCTGCCTTTGCGTGCCTTGATTGGGCAGATGGAGGCCCGCGAAACACTGCCCCAGCTGGAGTTGGCCTGTGGCGACGAGGTCACGGCCTTGGTCCTGCGCCACCTGGAACCCTTGGGCGAGGGCGACAAAGCCCTGCTGCGTGCATTTGCCGCCGAGCACCAGGTGCAATGGTGGCTGCAGCCCAAAGGCCCGGACACGGTGCATTTGCTTGATGAGGGTGGGTCACAGCTCAGTTATGGTTTGCCCGACTTTGGCATCACCATGCCATTTCGGCCCACCGATTTCACCCAAGTCAATCCCTTCATCAACCGCGTGCTGGTGGCCCGTGCCTTGCGCCTGCTGCAAGCGCAAAAGACCGAGCGGGTCATTGACTGGTTCTGCGGCCTGGGCAACTTCACCTTGCCGCTCGCCACGCAAGCGGGGAAGGTATTGGGCATTGAAGGGGCCGAGACCCTGGTGGCACGTTCACGCGACAACTATGCCCGCAACCAAGCTACACGGCCCGAAGGTCAGACCTTGGCCCCTACGCAGTTTGTGGCGCGCAATTTGTTCGAGATGACGCCCGAGATGCTGGTGGCCGACGGCACCGCCGACAAATGGCTGGTGGACCCGCCGCGCGAAGGTGCCTTTGCCCTGAGCAAAGCGCTGGCCGAGCTGCACGAAAACCAGGACCTGCGCCAAGGCTGGACACCACCCCAGCGCATTGTGTATGTGAGCTGCAACCCCGCCACCCTGGCTCGGGATGCGGGCATTTTGGTGCACCGTGCAGGTTACCGCTGTGTGGCCGCAGGGGTCATCAACATGTTCGCGCACACGGCCCATGTGGAGAGCATGGCGGTGTTTGAGTTGGCCTGAAGACTCTTTGACGGGCAGTGACCCACTTGCCTGCCGATCGGCATAGGGGGGCCGCGATTTTCGCAGCCGCCCCTGCCACACCACCCGGCATGCGGGTCCGCACCGGGCGGTTCGAGAGCTTGAGGTCATGACAGCCTTGGCACTCCCAACCTATCAAAGTACGCAATCGTCAGCACCGTCTTGAGCAACCGGTCACTGTTGCGCCACCAGCGACGGCTATTCACCGCCACTTGCCGCGCCACGTTCTCCTTTGCTCCCAGTGCCTTCAGCTCCCGATAGATCGCCCGGGGACTCTTCCAGTGCTTGAGCTGGATGGCCCTCAACCGATGACGCAGCCACTCATCCAACTCTCGCCAGACCCTGGGCGTTTGCGACATCCCGAAGTACGCCTTCCAGCCCAGCACGTAGGGCCGCAGCTTTTCCACCACTTGCGCCATGCTGCGCCCACCCGAGCGGCGCGTGAGTTGCCGGATGCGGGCCTTGAAGTTGTCCAGTGCCTTGTAGGCCACCGCACATTTGACTTCTTTGCCCTTGGCCACCCACAGCTCGTAACCCAGAAACTTGCGCCCGAAGGCGCTGGCCACCGCGCTCTTGGCTTCGTTGATCTGAAGCTTCAGGCCCGTGTAGAGTTTTCTGAGATACGCCATCACCCGCTCGCCAGCTCGTCTGCTGCCCACGTAAACGTTGCAGTCGTCAGCGTAGCGCGCGAAGCTGTAGCTGCGCGCCTCCAACGCCTTGTCCACTTCGTCGAGCAACACATTGGCCAGCAGCGGACTGAGCGGCCCGCCTTGCGGCGTGCCCAAGTGGCGATCGACCACCACCCCGCCATCCATGATCCCAGCATTCAGATACGCCCGAATCAGCCGGATCACGCCAGCGTCATCGATGCGCCTTTTGAGCCTGTCGATCAGGATGTCGTGATTGACTCGGTCAAAGAACTTGGCCAAGTCCACGTCCACCACCACGCGCTTGCCCGATTGGACGAACGCCCGCGCGGCCTTGACCGCATCGTGTGCACGCCTGCCCGGTCGAAACCCGTGGCTGTGCTCGCTGAAGGTGGGGTCGATCAACGGTTGCAGCACTTGAAGCAGTGCTTGCTGGATCAATCGATCTATGACCGTCGGAATGCCCAGCTCGCGCTGGCTGCCGTCCGGTTTGGGAATCAATACCTTGCGTACCGGACTGGGCCGGTAGCTTCCTTCCAGCAGCGCTTGGCGAATGTCCGGCCAGCTCGTTTGCAGCAAACGGGCGGTTTGCTCGATATTGAGCCCGTCAACCCCGGCTGCGCCCTTGTTGGCCTTGACCCGCTTCCACGCCGTTTGCAGGCTCTGCCCTTGTCAGCGCCGCCTCCAGCAGGCCACCTGTGCCTGCCAGTTGCTTTGCCGACCCTGTATCCGGGTGCTCATGCAACGTACCTCGGGTTTCGTCGCTGGCAGTGTCTGGCCCGGCTTCACCGTGCCGCCTTCCTGCCCGCCCGGATCGCTCCGGCATCTGACGCATGACCTTGTGGCTTTGCATGTCCTCGGTTACTCACTCTCGTTCGGTCCTTCGCTCTTGCCTTGTGGCCTCAGCGGCCCCGGCTTGCAGCTACTACGACCTCTGCTGACTTCTCGCTCCGGCAAAGCCGTCTTCCTTTCAGAAACAAGGCGAGATCTCCCCAGGTAAGGGTCGCACACCTTCATCGCAAAACCGCCGCATCTACGCCACCTCGCCTTGGTCACAAGAGCTTCGCGGTTTCGTGCCCGCTCGCCCTGCTTGGCAACGCCTTCTATGCGGTTCTTGTTCATCGGCTCACGATTTACGCTCCACGCTTCCTTCCCACGCTCGGTCGCCCTCACGCAGTTGCGCAACACTCAAGCTCACTGTGACCAGCTCGCAGCGGGACTTGCACCCGCAGGTGTGCGCCCATGCTGGGCGCACACGTCAAAAAGGCTCCCGAAGGAGCCTTTTTGATGGAACCACAGGACCGTTATCAGTCGCGTTCGCCACCCATGATGCCCAGCAGAGCCAGAAGGCTTTGGAAAACGTTGAAGATGTCCATGTACAAAGCCAAGGTGGCACTGATGTAGTTGGTTTCGCCGCCATCGATGATCTGTTTGAGGTCATACAACATGTAAGCGCTGAAAATACCAATGGCCATGACCGAGATGACCATCATGCCCACAGTAGAGCCCACAAACACGTTGATGATGCCGCCGATCATGATGGCCAAAGCACCGACAAACAGCCACTTGGACATGCCTGACAGATCACGTTTGATGGTACTGGCCAAACTGGCCATCACGAAAAACACGCCTGCTGTGCCTGCAAAGGCGGTCATGATCAGTTCGGAGCCGTTTTTGAAGCCCAGCACCATGGCGATCATGCGGGACAGCATCAAACCCATGAAGAAGGTGAAGGCCAACAAGACGGGCACGCCAGCCGCAGAGTTTTTGGTTTTTTCGATGGCAAACATGAAACCGAAGGCTCCGGCCATGAACACAATCAGGCCCACGCCACCGGACAGTGAACGGGTGATGCCAGTGGCCACGCCAAGCCAAGCGCCCAAAACAGTGGGCAATAGACTCAAGGCCAGCAGCCAATAAGTGTTGCGCAGAACGCGGTTGCGAGCCGCTGTGTCCACATGGCCCCAGCCATTGGAATTGAGAGTTTGAAGGTCGCTCATGGTGTATCTCCTGTCATGCCTGATTAAAGGTGGTCTCATTGTAGGGTGACCCTCATCGCTTTGGCTTGACTCCTGGGATTCCCGGCAGTTGATGGGGTTATACGGGTGCATCAGTTTTGCGTTGAAGTGAGCAATCGAGGGCGCGGGCCCGTGTATGCTTGTGGTTTTCATTTTTCAGACCCTCACCTCCATGAAAACTCAGTCTTCTCTCGAACTGTCCGATGTCAAAGCCATTGCCGCTGCGGCCGAAGCCGAAGCCCTCCAGAACAATTGGGCAGTCAGCATCGCCATTGTGGATGCGGGTGGCCATTTGCTGCACTTTGCCCGTCTGGACGGTGCGCCCCCTGTGTCTTCGCATATCGCCCCAGCCAAAGCGCACACCGCAGCTTTGGGTCGCCGCGAGAGCAAGGTGTACGAAGACGTGATCAATGGTGGACGCACTTCCTTTTTGTCGGCTCCGACCATCCACGGCATGCTCGAAGGCGGTGTGCCGATCATGAAAGACGGTTTTTGCCTGGGCGCAGTTGGCGTGAGTGGCGTCAAGTCGAACGAAGACGCTCAGATCGCCAAAGCCGGTATCGCCGCCATCGGTCTGTGATGGCCTGATCAGGGCAGTCTGGGGCTGTCCTGACAGGTTTGCCAAAACCATTGACCCACAAAAAAGCCGCTGAAAAGCGGCTTTTTTGTGGGCGTCAAGAACGCATCAATACAGGTCGAGCACAGCACCTTTGCTCGCGCTCGATGCATTAAAAGCGAACTTGGCCTGCACGCCACGGGTGTAACGGGGTTCGGGGGCTTTCCAGCCTTCACGGCGTTTGGCCAGTTCGGCTTCGGGCACGTTCAATTCCAAAATCAGCTTGTGCGCGTCGATGGTGATGCTGTCACCCTCGTTCACAAAGGCGATGGTGCCGCCTGCTGCAGCTTCTGGGGCGACGTGGCCCACCACCATGCCCCAGGTGCCACCGGAGAAGCGACCGTCAGTGATCAGGCCCACGCTTTCACCCAAGCCTGCACCGATGAGCGCGCCCGTGGGGGCCAGCATTTCGGGCATGCCGGGGCCGCCTTTGGGGCCGAGGTAACGCAAAACCATCACGTCACCGGCTTGAATCTTGCCTGCCAAGATGGCTTGCAGGGCCGATTGTTCGTCGTCGAACACGCGGGCTGGGCCAGTGATGACGGGGTTTTTCAGGCCAGTGATCTTGGCCACGGCGCCTTCGGGCGACAGGTTGCCCTTGAGGATGGCCAAGTGGCCTTCGGCGTACATGGGCTTGTCAATCGGGCGGATCACATCTTGGTCAGCGCGAGGAACGTCGGGCACGTCCTTCAGGTTTTCGGCAATGGTTTTGCCAGTGATGGTCATGCAGTCGCCGTGCAACAAGCCAGCGGCCAGCAAGGTTTTCATGACTTGCGGAATGCCGCCCGCTTGGTGCAGGTCAACCGCCAGGTACTTGCCGCTGGGCTTCAAATCGCAAATCACGGGGATTTTCTTGCGCATGCGCTCGAAGTCGTCAATGCTCCATTCCACGCCTGCGGTGTGGGCGATGGCCAAGAAGTGCAGCACCGCGTTGGTCGAGCCACCTGTGGCCATGATCACGGCCACGGCGTTTTCAATGGCTTCTTTGGTGACGATGTCGCGGGGCTTCAAGTCGTTTTTGATGGCTTCGATCAGCACTTTGGCCGATTCTTTGGCCGAGTTCTGCTTTTCGTCGTGCGGGTTGGCCATGGTCGACGAGTAGGGCAGGGACATGCCCAGCGCCTCAAAAGCCGAGGACATGGTGTTGGCGGTGTACATGCCGCCGCAAGAGCCCGTTCCGGGAATGGCGCGTTTTTCGATTTCTTTCAGGTCAAAGTCGCTCAGCTTGCCCGCTGCGTTTTCGCCCACGGCTTCAAAAACGCTCACGATGTTCAAGTCTTTGCCTTGGTAGCGGCCGGGCAAGATGGTGCCGCCGTAGACATAAATGGCCGGCACGTTGGCGCGCAGCATGCCCATCATGCCGCCGGGCATGTTTTTGTCGCAGCCGCCGACCACCAACACGCCGTCCATCCACTGGCCTTGCACGCAGGTTTCGATGCAGTCCGAGATGACTTCGCGGCTGACCAGCGAGAACTTCATGCCCTCGGTACCCATGGCCATGCCGTCCGAGATGGTGGGGGTGCCAAAGACCTGGGCGTTGCCACCGGCTTCTTCAATGCCTTGGATGGCCGCGTCAGCCAACTTTTGCAGGCCGCTGTTGCACGGGGTGATGGTGCTGTGGCCGTTGGCCACGCCCACCATGGGTTTGACGAAATCCCCCTCTTCATAGCCCATGGCGTAGTACATCGAGCGGTTCGGGGCGCGGGATTTGCCCTGGGTGATGTTGGCGCTGCGGCGGTTGATGGGGGTGATCGGGATGATTTTGTCGCTCATGGTGGTGTCTCTATAGATGCCCAAAAGAAGGTCGCCACATTCTAACGGGCGCTTATCGGGTCTTGGTGTCGAGTGCGAGGCATCTCCGGTGCACAATCCGGGAATGCTGATCCATCCTCAAATTGACCCCGTCGCCCTGCAATTGGGCCCCTTGGCCATCCATTGGTATGGCCTGACCTATTTGGCCGCCTTTGGCCTGTTTTTCTGGTTGGGCGAGCGTCGTCTGGGCCATGCGCCCTTCAAACACCTGCCGCAATGGCAAAAACGCGATGTGGAAGACATCCTGTTTTTGGGCGTGCTCGGTGTCATTTTGGGCGGGCGCGTGGGTTATTGCCTGTTTTACAAACCCGCTTATTACCTGTCGAATCCCCTGGAAATCCTGGCTGTCTGGCAAGGTGGCATGAGTTTTCATGGGGGCTTGCTGGGCGTGATCTTGGCCATGGTGTGGTTTGCACGCAGCCGACAGCGGTCGTTTTTGCAGGTCATGGATTTTGTCGCGCCGTGTGTGCCCACGGGACTTGCCGCTGGTCGGGTGGGCAATTTCCTCAATGGCGAGCTTTGGGGCCGAGTGGCCGACCCCTCGCTGCCTTGGGGCATGGTGTTCCGGGGGGCGGGCGATTTGCCGCGCCACCCCTCGCAGCTCTACCAAATTGCCCTGGAAGGCTTGCTGTTGTTTGTGTTGCTGTGGTGGTTTGCCCGCAAAGACCGTCCCACCGGCCAAGTGTCGGCAGCCTTTTTGCTTGGCTACGGTTTTTTCCGCTTTGTGGCCGAATTTTTCCGCGAACCCGATGCGCATCTGGGCCTTTTGAGTCTGGGCATGAGCATGGGGCAGTGGTTGTGTGTGCCGATGATGTTGGGCGGCGTGGCTTTGTGGGCCTTCTCAGCCCGAAAACCCAATTGAAAGGGTGAGGGCTGACACCTTCGGGTCAGCACCCGTGAACGGAATCCTTCACCATGAAGCACTTTTGACATGGAAGGACGGGTCCCATGAATTTGCTGCGCAGAAACCTTTGGCTTGCTGCTTTGTCCACGCTGTTGCTGGGGGCCTGCTCGGGTACCTTGCGCACTGCGGGGGCTGACAAACCGCCCGTGGTGTTTGTCCACGGCAATGGGGACACGGCCGCCCTGTGGCAAAGCACGATGTGGCGCTTTGAATCCAACGGCTGGCCGCGCGAACGCCTGCATGCCATCGATGTGCCCTATCCCCTGGCGCGAGACGCCGACAACAGGCCCCAAGCGGGCCGCACCTCCACCGCCGAGCACATGGCCTTTTTGCGCGAAGAAGTGCAAGCGGTCTTGAAGCGAACCGGTGCCGCGCAGGTGGTGTTGGTCGGCAACTCGCGGGGTGGCAATGCGATTCGCAACTTCATCTGCAATGGTGGGGGGCAAAACCTCGTCAGCCATGCGGTGCTGGGCGGCACACCCAATCACGGTGTTCAGGCTATTCCCGGCGTCAACGAAGCCAATGAATTTTCCGGCACTGGACCCTTTCTGAGTCAGCTCAATGCGCCCAAAAATGCACAGGGCGACGAGGTCTGTGGCCTAGCCAAATGGATGACCATCCGTTCGGACAACAACGACAAGTTTGCGCAGCCCGATGGCCTGTGGATTGGCATGAAAGGCAAAGCGACCAACGTGACTTTTGCCGGCCCGGAGCTCAAAGGGGCGACCAACGTGGTGATCCCCCGCATTGACCACCGCGAAACGTCTTATTCGGCAGCGGCTTTTGAAGCCACTTACCGTTTCATCACGGGTCGCACGCCTGCTTTGGGCATCCAAACCGAGGCTTCGGTGCTTTTGAACGGCAAAGTGGTGGGTCTGGGCTTGAATCCACAAGACGCGCAGAGTGGCAACTTTGTGAACAATTTGCCACTGGCTGGTGCAGGCCTAGAGGTTTATGAAATTGACCCCGTGACAGGGCAGCGCAAAGGCGCTGCGGTTCATCAAAAAACGGTGGGAGTAGACGGGCTTTGGGGGCCTTTCAAAGGCACATCACAAGCAACCTATGAGTTTGTCATCACGGCCAAGGGCTATGCCACGACACACATTTACCGCAGCCCATTCCCGCGCTCGAGCGGCATCGTTCACATGAAGCCCGAGCGCGTGGCCGAGGCCGACCGGTCGGCTTCTGCATTGGTCAGTTTTGTGCGGCCCCGTGGCTACTTTGACCCGCCGCGTGACAGCATGCGCCTGGACGGCAAAACGAGCTTGCCGGGGGTGCCCCCGGGAGCGGGTGTGGCCAGTTCCAAACTGCGGCTGGATGACAAAACCCAGCGAACTGTGGCCGCAGAATTCAACGGTGAGCGCCTGGTCGGCTTGACCTGGCCCATGGCCGAGGGTCGCACCACAGTGCTGGAGTTGACCTATTGAAGTGCCCCGGCGCTTGCAAGTTCGTTTTCAGCCAAATTACAACCACAGGAGACATGCACCATGAAAAAAAGCTTTTCACTGGCCTTTGGCGTCATCGCCGTGTTAGCGGGTTTGCAGGCGCAGGCCCAGACATCCGCCTCTGGCCCGACCGTTTACCCCAGCAAACCGATCCGGATCGTGGTGCCTTTTCCGGCAGGCGGCACATCCGATGTGCTGGCCCGTTTGGTCGGCCAAAAGCTGACCGAGTCTTGGGGTCAGCCCGTGGTGGTGGACAACAAACCGGGCTCCAACGGCAATTTGGGCGCTGATTGGGTCGCCAAGTCGGCCCCCGACGGTCACACCTTGGTGCTCATGGATGTGGGCAACCTGGTCATCAGCCCGGCTTTGTACAAATTGCCGTTCAATGTGCTCAATGACTTCGCTCCCGTCGGCATGGTGGCCTATTCACCCCACCTGTTGGCCGTCAGCACCAAGGTGCCCGCCAACACACCCGCTGAATTGGTGGCATACGCCAAAGCACAAAAGGGCAAACTCAATTACGCAGCGGCGGCGGGCATGGGCAGCGCCACGCACCTGGCCGGTGTCATGTTTGCCCAGCGGCAGGGTATCGAGTGGGGTTATGTGCCTTACAAAGGTGGGGCACAGGCCATCACCGATCTGATCGGTGGCCAGGTGGATGTGATGTTCAATGGCATGGTGGCCACCTACCCACATGTCAAAGCCGGAAAAATCAAACTCATTGCGGTGTCCAGCACCAAGCGCAATGGCCAGTTGCCCGATGTACCCGCCATCAGTGAGAGCCTGCCGGGTTTCTTGACCGGCAGTTTTCAGGGTCTTTTGGCACCCGCTGGAACGCCCAAAGCGATTGTGGACAAGCTCAATGCAGAGGTCCAAAAGATCGCCGCCATGCCCGACATCAAAGAGCGCTTGGTCACATTGGGGGCCGAGCCCTCGAACATGTCACCTGAGCAGTTTGGCCAATGGATCAAGTCAGAAATTCCGGCCATGGCCAAAATCGTGAAGGATGAAAAAATCACGGTGGATTGACCTTGCGACCTTGTGCTGTGACCTTGCTCAGACCATCCAGTGGGTGGCCAGTCAGGGGCACGGTGTGATTTGGGGGGTTCAAGCCAGGTGCGGTGGCTGCACAAAGCCGCACCACTCGGTTTCGAGCCAGCGGGCCATGTTCAGGCACAGCGGGTCGGCCAAACTGTTGCCGATGATTTGCGCGCCAACGGGTAAGCCGTCCGGGCTTTGACCGATCGGGATGGCGGTGGCGGGCAGGCCCACCAAGCCGGGATAGCCCGCCCAGAACAGACTGTCGGTGTGCGGCTGGTTCTGGCCGTTGACCTGCAGCATGCGCTCCCAACGTTCGCCTTGCTGGTTGTGCAAAAAGGCGGGCGAGGTGGCCACTGGCGTGATGAGCAGGTCCACAGTCTCGAAGTAGCTTTGCCACTGAGTCCGCAGCACGGCGCGTTGCTGGTCAAATTCGACCCAGTCGCGGTGCGTCAGGGTGCTGCCGCGCCAGACGCGCTCGCGCATGGTGTCCAGTGCCGGGTCGGCTTGCTGGCCCAGCGCCTGAAAGCGGGCAAAGGTCGCGTCGTCCAGCCAGGCGCCAGTGGCCGAGCGCAGCAGGTAGGAGTACACACGGTGCGACTGCGCGCTGTCCACCGGGCGGTGGTCGTCCAGCACGGTCACGCCTTGCGACCGTAAAAAGTCGGCCAACGCGTGCAGCCGGTCTTGGATGCTCTGGTCCACCCGAGCCTCGGGGTCGTCGTAGACGATGGCCACGCGGCATTGCCAGGGGGCTTTGTCGGTCTGCCGCCATTGGGCGGGCGTCCAACCCATGGGGCCAAACTGTTGCAAGGGGGTGGTCAGCACCTGCATGGCCAGTTGCAGGTCCTGGGCGCTGCGCGCCAGCGGCCCTGCCACGGCAATGTCCAGGCTGTCAATGCAGCGCACACCGGGCAATTGGTGGCCCTCCATGGGCACCACACCCCAGGTGGGTTTGTGGCCATAAACGCCGCAGTAATGCGCCGGGTTGCGGATGGAGGCACCAATGTCGCTGCCCAGCTCCAGCGGCGTCATGCCTGCGGCCAGCGCCGCGCTGGCCCCGCCCGACGATCCGCCCGGCGTGCGACTCAGGTCCCAGGGGTTATGGGTCGTGCCATAGACCGGGTTGAACGATTGCCAATCGCCCAAAGCCACCGGCACATTGGTCTTGCCAAACACCACCGCCCCGGCGTTCAGCAAGCGCTGCACGGCCACGGCTGGTTGTTGTGCGATGTTGTCTTTGTACTGAGGAAAGCCCCAGCAGGTGGGCGTGCCCGGCAGGTCAAACGACTCTTTGACGGTCATGGGCAGGCCGTGCAGCAGCCCCCAGTCTTCGCCATGGGCACGCGCCGCGTCGGCTTGGGCGGCGCGTTCGCGGGCGGCCTCAAAGGTGCGCACCACCACGGCGTTGATCGGGCCATCGCGCTGCTCGACGCGGGCGATGTGCTGTGCGAGTAATTGGCTGCTGGTCACTTCGCCTGCGCGCAGGCGGGCCATCATTTCGGTGGCGGTGCTGTAAGTGAAATCGGTCATGCTGAACAAGTTAGGCTGGAATGAAAAAACCCGGGCATGTCACGAGGGGTGAGCATGTCCCGGGTGGCGCGAGCGTCAGCACGGGTGCGCTGCGCACTCAGTGTTTCACTGCGGTTCGACCTTGGCGGCCTTGAACAAGGCGCGGTAGCGTTCCACTTCGCCATAGTAAAACTTGTCCAGCTCGGCCATGCTCATGGGCGCAGGTATCTGGCTGCCCGTGGTGGACATGCCTTTGACATAAGCCTCGCTCTTGATGGCTTCGTTCATGGCCTGGTTGATTTTCTGAACGGCGGCCTCGGGCGTGCCTTTGGGAACTTGCAGACCGATCCAGATGTCAAAGTTGAAACCCGGGAAGGTTTTGTGGGCGCTGATCGGCGCCACGTTGGGGAAAAGCGTGTGAGGCTGGGGCGAGGACACGCCGATCAACTTGAAGCGGCCTTCCTTGATCATGCCCGGGGCCGGTCCTGCCAGAGGGGTAAAGCTCATGTCCACCGCGCCGCCACCCAGGTCGGTGAAGATTTGCACAGCTGCTTTGTAGGGCACGTGCAGCATGTCGAGTTTGCTTTGCGCTTTGAATTGCTCGCCCATGATGTGGTACAGCGAGCCTTGGCCCACGCTGGCATAGCTGACCTGTTTGCCTTTGGCCCAAGCCAGAAATTCATCGATGTTGTTGGCCGGGATGTCCTTGCGGATCGCCAGACCAATGGATGTGCGGCCCATCAGGCTGGCCAGGCGAAGTTCTTCGGGCTTGAACTTCACCGCCGAAAGCGCCAGGGGGGCCATGACCAACTCCATGGGCGTGCCCAGAATTTGATAGTAGCCATCGGCCGGTGCAGCCAGAACCTTTTGAATGCCCAGAGCGCCGCTCACGCCACCGAGGTTTTCGACCATGATTTTTTGGCCCAGGCTTTTTTCGTACTCGATCTGAACCATGCGGGCCACAGCATCAGAGGCCCCCCCTGCCGGATAGGGAACCATGAAAGTGACCATCTTGTTGGGAAAGCTTTGTGCAGAGGCGCTGAGCACCATCAAGATGCCCAGCAGGCCTGCGAGCAGGCTGGAAATCGTTCGGCGTGAAATCATGGGTGTCGTCCTTGTGTGTCTTTTTGGAGTGGGGCGCTTGACACCCCGGAGCAGAACCAAAGTCTGAACAAGATACGGGTTTCAAGCTATCGAAAACTTGCAAACCCTGGGCGGGGTTTTCCCGAAAAAGCGGAGGGTGACCCGGTTCAGTCTGTTGTAACCAAGCCCTGGATGGCCTGCTGTGCCGCAAGTAATCCCTGCTGCCAGACCTGTTCTTGCCAAGCGGGCGAGGGCGGGTTGAAGGCCTGGAGCATGTCGGCACGGATGGCGCGTTGCTGCTCGGACGGGGCTTCAGGATGCAGGGCCAGCCAGTGATCGGCCCGCATGGCCTGGATCATCTGTGCCAGGGGCAAGGTGCCGAACTCCAAGCAAATGCCGGTGTACTGCGCTTGCGGGCACTCTTCATAAATGGCCATCTGGATCGGGCCCGAGAGCGGGACGCTTTGGGACGTGCCCGTATCTACAGAAGTGATGTCTGGCCCCCACCACTGGCGGGCGCGTTGCAGGGACTGGCCGTTGTCGGTGCAAGCAAAAATGCGCTCGCCATGGCCGTGCGGCCCCAAGCCCGTGTGCAGGTCGATCCAGGCGATCTGGCGCGCTTGCCTGAGGTGCTTTTGCAGCACCTGCCTGAACGTGCGGTGGCTCCAAGTGGGGGCCAAGCCCCCAAACCAGACGCCCAGGTCAAACTGGTATTGCCCACTGGTGATGGCACGCTGCATGCGGCGCTCGCCCCAGGCATCGGCCTGAGCCTGCAAAGCAGCGCTGGCCTCTGGGCTGGGCGGCCAGTGGGTGGGCAGCAGCAGTTCATGAACCTGCGCGTAGTCGGCGTTGACCGGCAGGGGCTGAGAAAAGTCAATGAAGTTGCGGTTGAGGTCGACGTTGTCTTCGTTCACCCGGCGTGCATGTGAAAACCCATGCGGGTTGACTGCGTGCACATGCACCACGGCCACTCCAGGCGGCAGCGTCAGGTTTTGCAGCAAGCCCGTCTGGATGGCCGAGCCGCAAAACCCCTCGATGCCGTGCACTGCGCTGGTGGTCATCAGCACTTGTGCGGCATCGGCCGGGCCGTGCACGGCCACATCCATGGCGAGTTGCTCGCCATTTGCACCTGGCAGTGACATGGCGTTGATGTGCAACTGTGCGTTGCAGGCTTGCGCGGCCAGCACAAATCGAGCGCGGGCCTCCCGGTAGCTGGGGCTGAAAAGCGGTGTGCTCATGGTGTGGCCTTGTGTTGGTTGAGCCAGCCTGCGGCCAGGCCAAAGCCCGCGATCATCCCCATGCCGCACAGGGCCAGGGCGTCAGGCAGGTGGTCAAACATCCACCAGCCGCCCAGGGCAGAAAACCCGATGGCCGTGTACAGGTAAGGCGACAAAACCGAGGCGGGCGCTTTGGAAAATGCCAGCACCGTGAAGTACTGCCCGTAAGAGCCCGCCAGTGCTACGAAACCCAGCAGGGCCAAGTCGGGCCAAGGCATCTGGGCAGGCCAGAAAAACGGCACCACGGCCGACATGAGCGCCAAGCCCAGCGCGCTGGTGCACAGCTGGATGGTCAGCGGCGAGTCCTGCCGCGCCAAGTACCCTGTCAGGGTTTGAAAGCCGGTGTAGCAGACCACCCCCAGCAGTGCCAGGCAGGCACCCGTCGGGTCCACATGGCCCCCTGGACGCACCACCAGCAGGGCTCCTGTCATGCCGCCCGCCACACAAAGCCAGCGCAGCCAGGGCACGCTTTCTTTCATCACAAAGCGGGCGACCAAGGTCACGGCCAGCGGCACCAGGCAATAAATGGCGGTGAACTCGGCCACGGGCATGCGCTGCAAAGCGCCATAACCCAACACGCTGCCCCCCACGACCAGCGCGCCGCGCAGCCACTGCAGACGCCACTGCCGTGTGCGCCACAGTTCGGGCGATTGTCTGCGCCAGATCGTGGCGCTGACCAGTGCGGTCTGCAGGGCGTAGCGCGTCCAGATGATGATGACGGGCGCCACGCTGAGCATCAGTTTTTTGCTGAAGGTGTCTTGCGTCGACAGGCAGGCCATGGCCGCGACCATGGTCAGGATGGCGGTGAGCTGGGTTTGGCGGGCGGTGCTCATCGCTTGTGCAGGGTGTCGGAGGGCAGCTCGCCAAACAGGCGACGGTAGTCCTGGGCGAATTGGCTCAGGTGCCAAAAGCCCCAGTGCGAGGCGATGTCCTGGATGGTGACGCCTGGGGCGGCCTGGCGCAGGGCGCGGCGCACGCTGTTCAGGCGCAGCGAGCGCAGGTATTTGATGGGCGTGGTGCCCAGCACATCCTGAAAGCAGTAATTGAGCTTGCGGCGGCTGGTGCCCAAGCGGCTGCAGACCTCGAGGATGGACAGGGGCTCGTCGGCGTGGCCCAGCATCAGCTCGCAGGCGCGGTCCACCAGTTTTTTTCTCCGCTCCAGGGTGGGCAACTCCGAGGTGTCGACCTTCGCAGGCAAGGCTTCGAGCCATTCCATCAGGATCTCGTCGCGCAGCTGGCGCAGGGCTTGCGGGTCGTGCTGGCGGTGGGCCAGCGCGCTGGCCTGGTCCAGGACGGTGAGCTGCATGTCGCGCAGGTTTTGGGCTTTGATGTCGGTGGTTTGCAGCACCAGCTGCTTTTCGAGCCAATGCGCCAGGGGTTTTTGGTACATGCGCTCCCACAGCGGGTTGAGCAGGCTGCGCTCCACCACCACCGCGATCAGAGTGAAGTGGGGCGGGGTGGTCAGGTCGACCTCGTCGCCCTTGCCACACATGATGGCGTGGGCGGGCACCCGTTGGCCGTTGAAAAACAGGTCGGGGGAGTCCTGCAGCGCCATGGCAAATCCGTACACGCTCTCATGCAGCTGTCCCCGCTGTCGCAGCGCGATGCTGGTGTCTTCGCGCAGCAGCGTCACCTCGGGCAGTTGCACCTGGTGGATACGCCCCTTGAACTGGCCGGGCGAGAGTTGTTCGTACTGCAGCGCCCAGCCTTGCTGGGCCAAGGCGTGCTGGTCCATGTCCTGGGTGTCGAGCACTTGGACCCAGGGCGAATCGGGGGTGGGAGAGGTCATCAAAAAGTCAAAACAGTCAGCTGGGGCATGGACCTGAGTGTGCCTGTTTCGCTTGGGCAGGCTTTTTCGTGAAAACCCGGGGTGTGTGATGCCCAAACTTGATAGCGCGATGAGCGCCTTGTGCATAGCATGGCTGTCAGCATGAAAGACACCTGATGACCCTGCCGAACTTGCATATCGCCGTTTTGCTGACCAACAACGACACCTCGGCGTTTGCCGCGCATTTTCCGAACGACGGACAAAAGGTCGTCCAGTTGCTGCAGCCCCTGCGGCCTGACTGGTCTTTTGAAGTGGTTTCGGTGAAGGACGGCATGTTTCCGAGCGGCCCTGAGGCTTTTGACGGTTATGTCATCACCGGCAGCCCGGCCTCGGTCAACGACGACCGCCTGCCCTGGGTGGGGTCGTTGCTGGATTTCATCCGTGCCGTGCATGCCGCACGCCAACCGCTGATCGGCCTGTGCTTTGGCCACCAGGCGGTGGCCCGGGCGCTGGGCGGGCAGGTGGCGCGCAACGCGGCGGGTTGGGGCTTGGGCACCGCCCCAACGCACTGGCAGGTTGAACGCCCCTGGATGCAGCCCTTTCACAGCACCACTACCTTGATGGCCGCCCACAACGAACAGGTCACCCGCATGCCCGAGGGGGCCGAATGCCTGGGTGGCAGCGATTTTTGCCCCATCGGCTCGATGCAGATCGGCCAGCACATCTGGACCACCCAGTACCACCCCGAAATGCCGCAGGTGTTCATGCAGGCGCTGCTGGGCTACCTGGCCGACAAGCTCGACACGAACACCATGGCCCGCGCCCACGCCAGCCTGCAGCAGTCCGCCGATGTGCCGCTGTTTGGCCAGTGGATGGCGCAATTCATTGAACACGCAAGGAACACCCGCCCATGACCGTCTGGCACCCCACCGACGATGGCCACGCCGACTTGGCGGACCACGACAGCTATGTGAACGGCACGCCGCACAACACTTTCCAGCGACTGCGCGACGAGGACCCGATGGCCTGGTGCGATTGGTCCGAAGGCAAGGGCTTTTGGTCGGTCACGCGGCATGCCGACATTCTGGAGCTCAACCGCAACCACCAGCGCTTGAGTTCTGCCCAAGGCATCCGCATGGAAGACCAGTCGCACGAGGAGTACATGGCGCGGCGCACCTTCCAGGAGACCGACCCGCCCGAACACACCCGCACCCGCATGCTGGTGGCCAAAGCCTTCTCCAAGCCCATGATGGCGCTGTACGAAGACCAGATCCGCGAGCTCTGTGTGGGCATCCTCGACCAAGCGCTGGCGCTGGGCGAGTTTGACGCCACGCACCAGATCGCCCGCCAGCTGCCCATGCGCATGCTGGGGCGCATCGCGGGCTTGCCCGAAGAAGACCTGGACTGGCTGGTGGACAAGGGCGACGCGCTCATGGCCAACACCGACAGCGACTTCACCAGCCATGTGGTCGACAAAATGGACACCGAGGCCTACCGCTTCATGCCGTTTCGCTCGCCTGCCGGGGCTGACTTGTTCGATTACGCGGCCCAGATGATGGAGCGCAAACGCGCAGCGGGTGACACCAGCGGCGTGCTGCACCAGATCACCCAGCCCGATGCGCAAGGCAATGTCATCAGCGACACCGAGTTCCGCAATTTCTTTTGCCTGCTGGTGGCGGCGGGCAACGACACCACGCGCTACTCGATTGCCGCCGCTTTGCACGCGCTGGCCAACCAGCCGGGACTGATGCAGCAACTCAAGTCGGTGCAGGGCGAAGCCGCCTGGGAAGGCGTGGCCGACGAATTCATCCGCTGGGCATCACCCGCCACGCATTTCCGCCGCACCGCCACCGAGGACTTCGAATACCACGGCAAACAGGTCAAGGCGGGCGACAAGGTGCTCTTGTGGTTCATCTCAGGCAACCGTGACGAGCGGGCTTTTGACCGGCCGTTCACGGTCGATCTGAGTCGGGGTGTGAACCGACACCTGTCATTCGGGCAGGGTGGGGCGCATGCCTGTCTGGGCATGTGGCTGGCGCGGCTGGAGCTGCGGGTCTTGTTGCAAGAGCTGATCCAACGGGTCGACCGCATTGAGCAAACAGGCGAACACGCCTTTTTGCGTTCGAATTTTGTCTGTGGCATCAAACGCCTGCCGGTGCGCATGCACCTCATCTGAAGGGAAAACACCATGTCGAATGTTCAAGAACGCCTGCGGGTGCTGTTTTGCGACCACCTGGCCATTGCGCGAGGCAAATACGTCACACTCCAACCCGGTCAGGGCGGCGGTGCCCGTTTTTGCCGCGGCACCTTTGGCGTGACGTATGAAAAAGAGCTGATCCCGGCCCCCGGCGCCATGGTCATGGAAGGCCTGCCCGACATGGAAGCGGCCTACACCGCCGAAGACATCCGCCCGGGCTGGCAGCCGTTCACCCAAGTGGCCATTGGCGACCTCAAAGCCAACGACGGCGCGCCCCTGCCCATGTGCGGACGCAGTGCTTTAAAGCGCGCCGTGGCCGACTGGCAGGCCATGGGCTACGACCCGATGGTGGGCATTGAGCTCGAAGCTTTTGCCTTCCAGATTGAGCCCGACGGCTCGCTCAAACCCTACGACACCCCTGCGGCCCATGTGTATTCAACCGGTCCATTCTCCGACCCGAGGGGCTTCACCGATGCCCTGTGGGAAAAAGCCACGGCCGCGGGCTTTCGCATCGACAGCATGAACACCGAATACGACGCGCCGCAGTTCGAGTTCACGCTCACCTATGACCGCGCCGTCAAGGCGGTGGACGACATCTTTTTGTTCCGCCTCTTGGCGCGTGAAGTCGCTTTCCAGCACGGCATCGTTTTGACCTTCATGCCCAAGCCTATCCTCACGGTGGGGGGCAGCGGGGTGCACATCAACTTCAGCCTGCGCGACGGCCAGGGCCACAACGCGATATCGGGCGGCCACGACGCCAGCCAGTTCAATGCATTGACGCTGGGCTGCACCGCCGGGCTGATGCACCACCACCAGGCCCTGGCGGGCCTGCTGGCCCCCAGCGCCAACTCCTACCAGCGCCTGCAACCGGCCAGCCTGTCCGGCTTTTGGCAAAACTGGGCCGTGGACCACCGGGGCGTCACGGTGCGGCTTTCGGCTGAAAGCGGTCCGGGCGCACGCATTGAGCACCGCATGGGCGACGCTGCCGCCAACCCCTACACCCACACCGCCGCCGTGCTGCAGGCCGCCCGTTTGGGCGTGGCCAACGCCTACCCACTGCAGCCCGCCGAAACCGGCGATTGCCTGGAAAACAAGGACGCCACCCACAGTGTGCCGGGCACCTTGGCGGGTGCCTTGGATGCGCTCGAAGCCGACACGGCGCTCACGCAAGCGCTGGGCGAAGGCCTGGTGGCCAACCATGTGGGCATCAAGCGCCACGAGATCGAGCGCACCGCAGGCCTCGAAGGCGACGCGCTGCGCGATCACTACATCCGATTCATTTGATCTGAAAGAACCCACCCCATGCCCCAAGTGCACTGGATCATGAGCAACGGCGACCGCGTGAGCGACGACGTGAACGACGGCACCAACCTGATGGACGCCGCGCAGATGAACGGCATCCCCGGCGTGGCGGGCGAATGTGGTGGCTGCCTGTCTTGCGCCACTTGCCACGTCTACGTCGACGAAGCCTGGCTGGCTGCTTGCCCGCCGATGGATGAGGTCGAAAACGCCATGCTCGACATCGTCATCGCGCCCCGCCAAAGCGGCAGCCGCTTGAGCTGCCAGCTGGTCGCCTCCGCTGCGCTGAATGGCATCGTGTTGCATGTGCCTGACTGAAAATTTTTCGGACCACTGATCCATTGAACGTAGGGAGAGATCATGAAACAAGAACACATCGACGCGCTGCGTCACCTGCCGATTGCCCACCAAGGCCTGCTGATCGACGGCCAGTGGCAGCCCGCAGGATCTGGCCAGACCTTGCCCGTGGTCTCGCCCATCGACGGGCAGACGCTGTGCTCCATCGCGGCGGCCGGGGCTGTGGATGTCGACCGCGCTGTGCAAGCGGCCCGCCGCAGCTTTGAGCAGGGCGTGTGGTCGCGCATGGCGCCTGCCGAGCGCAAGAAAATTCTGCACCGCATCGCCGACCGCATCGAGGCGCACCACGCCGAGCTGGCGGTGCTGGGTGTGCGTGACAACGGCACCGAGATTGCGATGGCCTGGAAGGCCGAGCCGGGCAGCGCGGCGGGCACCTTCCGTTATTACGCCGAGTGTGTGGACAAGATCAATGGCGAAATCGCGCCCACGCCAGAAGGCACGCTGGGCTTGATCCACAAGGAGGCGGTCGGCGTGGTCGGAGCCATCGTGCCCTGGAACTTTCCGCTGATGATCGGTGCCTGGAAGATCGCCCCAGCGCTTGCAGCAGGCAACTCGGTGGTGCTCAAACCTTCTGAAGACGCCTCGCTGTCTTTGCTTCGCCTAGCGCAGCTGTGCCAGGACGCGGGCTTGCCTGCGGGTGTCTTGAATGTCGTCACGGGCACCGGCGCAGAGACGGGCGAGGCGCTGGCGCGGCACATGGATGTGGACATTCTGACTTTCACCGGCTCCGGCCTGGTGGGGCGCATGTTGCTCAAGTCCTCGGCCGAGTCCAACCTGAAACGGGTTTACCTGGAGCTGGGCGGCAAGTCGCCCAACATCGTTTTTGACGATGCAACCGATTTGGCGCAGGCGGCCAAAGTCTCGGCGATGGGCATCTTCCGCAACAGCGGTCAGGTGTGCGTGGCGGGCTCGCGCCTCTTGGTTCAGCACTCGGTGCATGACGAATTCGTGGATCGCTTGCAAAACATCGCTTCCAGCCTGCGCGTGGGTGACCCGCTGGATGTGACGATGGACATTGGTGCCGTGAGCAGCGCCCGCCAACTGGCCCGCAACCAGAGCATGCTGGCCCGTGCTTTAGAGCAGGGCGCGCGTCTGCGCACGGGTGGTCAGGTGATTGCGCCTGTGCCCGGTGGCCAATACATGAGCCCCGCCGTGCTGGATAGCGTTCAGCCCGAGATGGAGATTGCCCGGCAGGAAGTCTTTGGCCCGGTGCTGGCCGTGATGCCGTTTGACGACGAGGCCGAGGCGGTGCGCCTGGCCAATGGCACCGAATACGGCCTGGCCGCAGGGGTGTGGACGGGCAGCCTCTCGCGCGCCCACCGCATGGTCCGCGCCATCAAGGCAGGGCTGGTGCACGTCAACACCTATGGCGGCCCCGACATCACCGTGCCGCTGGGCGGGGTGCGGCAGTCGGGCAATGGGCACGACAAGTCGATGCATGCCATGGACAAATACCTGGACCTGAAAACGGCCTGGATTCAGCTTTGATTTTGAAAGTACGCGACATGAACCACGAGCAACTCAAGGCCGACAACGCCCAATACCTGTGGCACCCCATGGCCCACCCGGGCGCGATGAAAAAGTCCACCCCCGACATCATTGCCAAAGGCGAGGGCTGCTGGATCTGGGACGTGGACGGGCACAAGATGCTGGATGGTGTGGGCGGTCTGTGGGCCTGCAACCTGGGCCACAGCAACAAGCCGGTGCGCGACGCCATCGTGGCGCAGATGGACGAGCTGCCCTTTTACAACGTGTTCCGCGGCACCACCCATGTGCGCGCCATCGAGCTGTCCAAACGTCTGGTGCAAATGATGCAGCCCGAAGACGTGGCCACCGTGATGTTTTCCAACGGTGGCTCGGACGCGGTGGAGGGCGCATTGAAGGTGGCCCGCCAGTACTGGAAGCTCAAGGGTCAGGCCGACCGCTTCAAGTTCATCAGCCTGCGCCAGGGCTACCACGGTGTGCACTTTGGCGGCATGAGCGTGAACGGCAACACCAACTTCCGCCGCGCCTATGAGCCGCTGCTGCCCGGGTGCTTCCACATCGACACGCCTTGGGCCTACCACAACCCTTACACCGATGACCCGATCCGACTGGGTGAAATCTGCGCCGAGTTGCTGGAGCGCGAGATCGTCTTTCAGGGGCCGGACACGGTGGCCGCTTTCATTGCCGAGCCGGTGCAGGGCGCGGGTGGTGTGATCGTGCCGCCACCCAACTACTGGCCGCTGGTGCGCCAGATTTGCGACAAGTACGGCGTGCTCTTGATCGCCGACGAGGTGGTGACCGGCTTTGGCCGCAGCGGCGAGATGTTTGGCACCCGCCTTTGGGGGGTGAATGCCGACATGTGGTGCCTGGCCAAGGGCATTTCTTCGGGCTACGTCCCCCTCGGGGCCACGGCCATCAACCGCCGCATTGCCGACGTGTTTGACGCCGACACCACGGGCACGGCTTCGGTCTCGCACGGCTACACCTACAGCGCGCACCCGGTGGCAGCGGCGGCGGCGCTGGCCACACTTGACCAGATCGAGGCGCTGGACATTACCGGCAATGCCGCCCGTGTGGGTGCGCACCTGCAGACCCGCCTGCGCAAGTTGGTGGACACCAGCAGCTTTGTGGGCGATGTGCGTGGTGTGGGCCTGATGCTGGGCATCGAGATGGTGAGCGACAAGGCCAAACGCACGCCGATGACCCGCAGCAGCGACATCCCGGCGCGGGTGGCCAAGGCGGCCTACAAAGCGGGCCTGATGGTGCGCATCTCCGGCCCCAACCTGATCCTGTCGCCGCCGCTGGTCATCACCCTTAAGGAAGTCGACTTCATGTGCGACGTGCTCGAAGCCGCCTTTGCCGCCGTGCAGGAGGGCCGCGCATGAAGAGCCCGGTCATTCTGATTGTCGGCACCGTCGACACCAAGAGCGACGAGATTGGCTTCATGCGCGAGCAGGTGCTCGCCGCAGGCGGCCAGGCGTTGATCATGGACGTGGGGGTGCTGGCCAAAGGGCAAGTGGTCCCGGACATCGCCAACACCGACGTGGCTGCGGCTGCGGGCGTGACGCTTCAGCAGGTGATGGACAGCGGCGATGAAAACAGTGCCATGGCCCTGATGGCCCTGGGCGCAAGTCGCTTGGCTGCCCAACTGCAGCGCGAAGGCCGCATGGATGGCCTTCTGGTGCTGGGCGGCACCATGGGCACCGACCTGGCGCTCGATGTCGCCAGCAGTTTGCCGCTGGGCGTGCCCAAGGTGGTGCTGTCCACGGTGGCGTTTTCGCCGCTCTTGCCACCCGAGCGCATGCCGCCCGATTTGATGATGGTGCTCTGGGCGGGCGGCCTGTATGGGCTCAACAGCCTGTGCCAGTCGGCGCTGGCCCAAGCCGCAGGCGCGGTGGTGGGGGCCTGCCGCGTGGCACGCGTGCCGCGTTTCGAGCGGCCCGTGGTCGGTATGACGTCTTTGGGCTCGAGCTGCCTGAAATACATGGTGCAGCTGCAGCCTGAGCTGGACAAGCGCGGCTTTGATTTGGCCGTGTTTCACACCACCGGCATGGGGGGCAGGGCGTTTGAATCGCTGGCCGCACAAGGCCAGTTCGCCTGCGTGATGGACTTCAGCCTGCAGGAGATGGTCAACCAGATGGGCGGCTCGGTGGTGAGCGCGGGGCCTGACCGTTTGATGGGCGCAGGCAGCAAAGGCGTGCCGATGATCGTCGCTCCGGGAGCCACCGATCTGGTGGATTACCCCGCTTGGGGCCAGATGCCCGAGCGTTTTGACGGGCGGCCTTCGCACGACCACAACCGATTGATCGCTTCGGTGGGCATCGACGCCGACATGCGCCGCGAATTCGCCCGGGAGCTGGCGAGTCGCCTGCGGCAGGCTCAAGGCCCGGTGCACTTGGTGCTGCCCTTGCAAGGCATCGAAGAGTGGGACCGGCCCGGCGCGCCGCTGCATGATGCCGAGGGTTTGGCGGCTTTGATGGATGAATGTGGCCAATGCGATTGGGGTGCTGCCGAAGTCTCGCGCATCGACGCGCACATCAACGATGCGGGCTTTGTGCAGCAGGTGCTGGCGGTGTTTGACGATTGGCTGGCCCAAGGGCTGGTGTTGCCTGCTGTGGGCAAGAAAGCTGACCATGTCTGATGCAGTGAAACCCGAAGACAAAGCCCTGATCTTGGACTTCGGCGGCGTCATCAGCCGCACCTTGTTTGAAACCCACGCGCTGAGTGAGGCGGCTTTGGGTCTGCCTGCGGGCACGCTGACCTGGCAAGGCCCGTTTGCCCCCGAGGCGGACCCGCTTTGGCAGGACATGCAGGCCGACCGCATCAGCGAGCGCGCGTATTGGCTGCAGCGCACGCAAGAAGTGGGGCGTCTGTTGGGTGAGGACTGGACCGAGATGCAGACCTTTGTTCAGCGCGCCCGGGGGGCGGATGTGCAGGCCGTGATCCGGCCCGAAGCGGTGGCGGCCATCCACCAAGCCAAGGCGCAGGGTTACAAGCTGGGCATTTTGTCCAATGAACTGGATCTGTTTTATGGTGCTGATTTTCGCGAGCGTTTGCCCTTGCTCCAGCAGTTTGACGTGATTGTGGACGCCACTTACACCCAGATCCTCAAACCCGATCCACGCGCTTACCAGGCTTGTTTGCAGGCCTTGGGCGTGCAGGCCAAGCATGCGGTGTTTGTGGACGACCAGTTGCGCAACGTGTTGGGGGCACAGCGCTGCGGCCTGCCCGTGGTGCATCTGGATGTTTGCCAACCGGCTGCTGGTTTTGCCACCGCCTTGCAGATGCTGGCGGTCTTGTGATGCGCTGTTTGGGCCGTCGGTCAAGGGTGATGCCAAGGGCAAAGCAGGGCATGATCTGGGCATTCACTGTGCGACTTGACAAGGAAGTGGGCTGGTGGCACAGGGATCGGAGGTGACACCCCGGCCCGCGCCCGTGTTTGCAAAAACTTTATGATGCCGTTTCCGAACAAAACCAGGAGACACAACATGAACGATTTGAACCCATGGGGCCAGCGCCGCGACTTTTTGAAGGCCATGGCTGCCGTCACGGGCTCCCTGCCGCTGTGGGCCCAGGCTCAAAGCAGTTGGCCCAGCAAGCCTGTGAACATGGTCGTGCCCTTTCCTGCGGGCGGCGGAACGGACGCGTTTGCCCGGCCCATGTCGGCCGCGTTCGCCAAGCTCACGGGCAAGCAGCTGATCATTGACAACCGTGGGGGGGCCGGTGGCACGCTGGGGGCGGGCATCGCGGCCAAGGCCACGCCCGATGGCTACAACTATTTCATGGGTGCCGTGCACCACACCATCGCGCCCAGCATGTACCCGCGACTGGACTACGACTTGGAGCGTGACCTGATCCCCCTGATCCAGGTGGCCAGCGTGCCCCAAGTGCTGGTGGTCAACCCCAAGAAAGTTCAGGCGGCCGACTTCAAGGATTTCCTTGACTTTGTGAAAAAGAACCCGGCCCGCTTGAACTATGGCTCTGCAGGTGGTGGCACCTCGCACCACTTGGCGGGTGAGTTGTTCAAATTGCAGACCAAGACCTTCATCACCCACATCCCTTACCGGGGCGCTGGCCCAGCCTTGCAAGACCTGATCGCGGGCAACGTGGACATGATGTTTGACGGCTTGGGTTCGTCGGCGGCGCACATCAAGGGCGGCCGCATCAAGGCCCTCATGGTGTCGGGGGCCAAGCGCAATGCGGCATTCCCGGATGTGCCTTGCTCGGCCGAGCTGGGTTTGCCCGATTACACCGTGTCCACTTGGTATGGCGTGTGGGCCCCCAAGGGCACACCTGCGGACGCTCAGGCCCGTGCCATCGAGGAGTTTCGCCGCGCCTGCCAGACCGACGAGGCCAAAGCCGTCTGGGCTAACCAGGGCGCGGAGTTCCCCAACCTCACGGGCGGCCAGTTCGATGCGTTCATCAAAAAAGAGTTGGCCAAGTGGTCGCAGGTGGTCAAGGCCTCGGGGGCCAAGCTCGACTGAGTGCGGCACTGGGTGTTCAACGGGCTCTGATCGGGCCCTTTTTCATGTCTTTTTTCACCTTGCAATTTTGAAACCATGACCCACAACAACCTGTTTTCGGCCCTGCGGGCTGCTTTTCCGGCCGACATGACTGCTGTGGCGGTCGAAACCGATGAAGGCCTGCGCTACAGCTGGCATGACCTGGACCGCGCCACGGCCATGGTGGCCAATTTGCTGCAATCGCTGGATTTACCCGAGGGCAGTCGGGTGGCCGTGCAGGTCGAAAAATCGGTCGAAGCCATGGTGCTTTATCTGGCTTGCTTGCGCGCAGGCTGCGTGTTTTTGCCACTCAACACCGCCTACCAAAGCGCCGAGATCGAATACTTCATTGGCAACGCCGAGCCGGCTGTGGTGGTGTGCAGTGGGGCCAATTTTGGCTGGGTGAGCAAGATCGCGTTCAAGGCAGGCACCCAGCATGTGTTCACCTTGAATGACGACCGCACCGGCAGCTTGCTCGACCGTGCAGCTCAGCACAGCGACCAGCACACCCCCGTACCGCGACTGGCCGATGACCTGGCCGCCATCCTTTACACCAGCGGCACCACCGGCCGCAGCAAGGGGGCCATGCTCACCCATGGCAATTTGCTGAGCAATGCACTCACGCTCAAGGATTACTGGGGCTGGACTGCAACCGGTGGGCCTGCAGGCCAGGGGGATGTGCTCATCCACGCCTTGCCCATCTTCCATGTGCACGGCTTGTTTGTGGCCATCCATGGCGCCCTGATCAACGGCAGCAAGATGATCTGGATGGCCAAGTTTGACCCCAAGCGCGTGATTGCCCGCATGAAAGAGGCGACCGTGTTCATGGGCGTGCCCACGCTGTATGTGCGCATGCTGGCCGAGCCCACCCTCGACAAGGCGGCGGTCAGCCAGATGCGCTTGTTCATCGCGGGCTCTGCGCCTTTGTTGATCGAGACCTTCACCGAATGGCAGCAGCGCACGGGCCACACCATCTTGGAGCGCTATGGCATGAGCGAGACCGCCATGCTGACCTCCAACCCCTATGCGGCTGACCAGCGTTATGCCGAGCAGTCTGAGCGGCGCGGTGGCACGGTGGGCTTTCCTTTGCCGGGCGTGTCCTTGCGCGTGCGTGGCGACGATGGCCTAGACATGCCCGTGGGTGAGATCGGGGGCATTCAGGTGCAAGGTCCCAATGTGTTCAAGGGCTACTGGCGCATGCCTGAGAAAACAGCCGAAGAGTTCACCACCGACGGCTTCTTCAAAACAGGCGATGTGGGCAAAGTGGACGAACGCGGCTATGTGACCATTGTGGGCCGCAGCAAGGACCTCATCATCAGCGGCGGCTACAACGTGTACCCGGCCGAGATCGAGGGTTACATCAACGAGATGCCCGGTGTGGCCGAAAGTGCCGTCATCGGTGTGTCCCATCCCGATTTTGGCGAAGTGGGCGTGGCGGTGGTCATTGCCAAATCCGGGGCTGACGTGAAGCCTGAAGCCATTTTGGCCGAGCTCAAGGCCAAACTGGCCAACTTCAAGATCCCCAAGCGTTGTTTTGTGGTGGCCGAATTGCCACGCAACACCATGGGCAAGGTCCAGAAAAACCTGCTGCGCGATCAATACAAAGCTTTGTTTTGATTTGAACTGCCATGGATCAGGTCGGGTCTTTCTCAAAGCGAATGACCCGGCCAAGCGGTCATTCGGCTCAGTGCCTCACTTCAGGTAGGCATTTTTTTCATGCACACCCTGAATGTGCTGGGCCGCTTGTTCTGGGCTCATTTCCTGGTTGAGTACTTTGACATTGACGTGCCAAAGTTCCTCTTCCATAGAGGGCCAGACGCGGTTGATTTTTTGGGCGTTCAGACGAATGGTGTCTTGGCATGTTTGTCGCCAGCTTTGCATTTCTTTGCCCAGTGGGTCATCGATCTTGATGGGGTGGTCTGCCAGTGGAAAGTAGCCTGTCAGGGTGTCGGTGAGCAACTGCGCAAAATCTGCTGTACCCAACCAGGCCATGAATTTTTGGGCTGCGGCTTGATGGGGGCTGTTTTTGTTCACCCCGATGCCGAAATCTGGGTGGACCGAAATGTGACAGGATTGCCCCGGGTGTTCGACGGGCGGCTTGAAAACGCCCAGATCGATGGGTTTTTTGTAAGCAAAGCTGGTACTGCGCAAAAAGTCGATGTCCCAAGACCCTGATGGATAGACCGCTGCATTGCCCGTGGCAAACAGCAACTGAATGTCGCTGTTGGACATGCTGTTTTGTGCGGGATGCATGTAGGGTTTGAGTTGGGCCATCATTTTCCAGGCCCTGATGAAACCAGGGTCGGTGAATTTGACCGTCCCCTCCATCAGCCCAAAACGTGCTTTTTCGCCTTCCCAGAAGTTGGGACCCAGGCCGGTGAAGACCACTTGGGTGGACTCCCACATGTCCGCCGTGCCCAAGGCCAAAGGCGTCACCGTCTTGTGGTCTGCCACTTGGCTCAGCAATTGGTAGAGCTGCTCCCAAGTGGTCGGGGCTTGCAATTTCAGGTCTCGCAAGATTTTCTTGTTGTAAAACAGCCCATGCATGACATAAGCAACGGGCATGCAGTAGGTGGTGGCACCGTCGTCGGTGGTCCAGGCCCTTCTGGCTTGGGGATTGAAGTTTTTGAGTGCCTCTTCTTTGAGGGGGACCAAATAACCTTTGGCTTGTATGCGCACGCTGGCATCAAAAGGGCGGCAAAAAATCAAATCCCCCGCCCGCCGAGTCGACAACCTGGCCTCGAGTCGAGAATCGTAGGCCAGGGGTTCTTCGGGCTTGAACTTCAATTGGATGCCCGGGTGCTGTCGCTGGAAAGCTGGAATCAGGACCTTGTCCCAAAAAATCTGGTCATCCTTGCGCCAACTTTCGATGGTTAACTCTTGGGCCTGGGCGGTGTTGATGCCATACAGGCTGGCCCACAGCAAGCCGCATGCGATCAGCGTGCGGCCAACACAATGACTCTCTTTAACAATGAGCCCATGAGTACTGCGAAATGAATTCATGAATCATGTCACCATAAAAATGAATTCATTTTATTTAAATTTAATGTACTGTCGATTCAAAACATGATCGACGCGATGAATGTGCCAGGCGGTCCTGTCGCCTGGAACTTTTCAGCGCAACACCAGCACAGGAATATGCGAGTGCGTCAGCACCTGTTGGGTCTCGCTGCCCAGCAACAAGCGTTTGATGCCTTTGCGGCCGTGTGAGGCCATCACGATCAAGTCGGCTTTGTGTTTTTTGGCAGAGGCAATGATGGCGTCTGAGACCACGTCTGATTTGACAGCGATCACTTTGATGAGCACAGATTTGGATTTGGCTGACTTTTCGACGGCTGCCAATTGGGCTTTTGCCGACTCAGCCCACTGTGCTTCCACACGAGAAATTTCCTCTGCAGACAAGGGAATGCTGCCTTCAAAGTAGGCCTGAGGGTAGCGTGGCACCACCTTGAGGGCGACCAGTTCTGCGTTGCAGGTGGCGGCCAGTTCAATGGCGCTGGCCACGGCTTTTTTGGACAAGGTTGAGCCGTCCGTGGCCACAAGAATGCGTTTGTACATGAGTTGCTCCTGTTCAGATGGATAAAACCTGAGCTTAGAAGAGCTCTAAGTGAGCTCGCTTGATGCACATCAAGCTTTGTTCGGGTCGCCTGTCGTATCTTCGAAACATGACTCAAGTCAATGTTCCTTCCGTTCCCGACGCACGCCATCCATCCGCCGTCCTTGCCCATTCGCGCGAGACGCAGGGTGTCGAAAGTGCACAGGGGCAAACACCTGAGCAGCGCTTGCATTTGCTTGATGAACCCGAAGAGTGGGCTGCATTCAGTTTGCCGGAAAAGACCGAATCGGGTTGCTGGCGTTCCAGTGTGGTGTTTGAGGGCATGCACTGTGCCGCTTGCGCCATCACCCTGGAAGATGCCTTGCGTGCTGTGCCTGGCGTGCAGTCGGTGCAAATCAGCGGTGCCAGCCACAGAGGGCAGATTGTTTGGTCCCCTGAGCACACGCGACCTTCGGAATGGATGCGCTCGGTTGAAAGTCATGGTTACAAGGCCTTGCCTGCCAACGACGCGCACGCTCACGAACGCCGCCGCAAGGAGGCTCGGCGCATGGTTTGGCGCTTGTCCGTGGCGGCCATGTGCATGATGCAAGTCATGATGTACGCCACCCCGACCTACCTCACGCAGCCGGGCGAGATCTCGGACGAAGCCCTGTATTTGTTGCGCTGGGCGTCTTGGGTGTTGTCATTGCCTGTGATTTTTTTCTCATGCACCCCTTTTCTGAGCAACGCCTGGCGTGACCTGCGCCAGCGCCAGATCAGCATGGATTTGCCCGTGGCGCTGGGCATGGTGGTCACTTTTACGGTCAGTACTTTGGGCACCTTTGAACCCGAGGGGCCATTCGGGGCCGAGGTCTTTTTTGACTCGTTCACCATGTTTGTTTTCTTTTTGTTGATGGGTCGCTGGCTGGAGCAGCGCATGCGTGACCGCACGGCCGGGGCGCTGGAGGCTGTGCTCAACCGCTTGCCTGACAGTGTGCGCAAGCGCCAGAGCGATGGCAGCTGGGTGCTTTTGTCGATTCGCCGGTTGCAAGTGGGGGATGTGATCGAGGTCATGCCTGGTGAAGCGTTTGCGGGCGATGGCCTGGTGTTGCTTGGACAGACCCAGGTGGACGAGGCCTTGTTGACGGGCGAGTCCCGTCCGCTGGCGCGGCGTGTTGGCGATCGGGTGATTGCAGGCAGCCATAACTTGACGGGCACGCTGCAGGTGCAAATTGAGCAAATCGGTGCGGCCACGCGTTACGCCCAAATTGTTTCCTTGATGGAAAGCGCCTCAATCTCCAAGCCCAGCATGGCCTTGCTGGTGGACCGCTGGGCCAAGCCATTTTTGGTGGCCGTGCTGCTGGCTTCGCTGGCTTCAGCCATTTTCTGGTGGCCCAGTGACCCCGCGCATGCCGTGATGGTGGCTGTGGCGGTGTTGATCGTGACCTGTCCTTGCGCTTTGTCGCTGGCCACGCCCGCCGCCATGCTGGCCACGGCCGGGGCGCTGGCGCGCCGTGGTGTGTTGGTGCGCAGGCTCAGTGCTTTGCAAAACCTGGCCCACATTGATACCGTGATTTTTGACAAAACCGGTACGTTGACCCGCGACGCTTTTCAGGTGGTGCACACGCACACCCGAGAGGGCTTGACCGAGGCACAGGTGTTGGCTTGGGCGGGCAGCTTGGCACGCCACTCTTTGCATCCGGTGTCTCGTGCCCTCTGGTCCGAGGCGCGCAGACAAGCCGATGTCGCGCAACGGTTGCCCGCGCTCGAGGCCCTGACGGCGCAAGAGGTCACTGAGTTGGCCGGGCAGGGCGTTCAGGGTCGTCTGCTCGATGGTGCTCAGCCTTTGGATTTGCGTTTGGGTTCACCCCGTTTTTGTGCCGCCCCGGCGCTCGGGGGGCACCACCTGCAAGTCAGCTTGGCCGATGCAAGGGGTTGGCTGGCCACGTTTGAGCTGGCCGAAGAAGTTCGCCCCGAAGCCGTAAGCGTGGTCCAGCAATTGAAGCGCATGGGCTTGTCCCTGAAAGTATTGTCGGGCGACGGCCAGGCGGCCGTGGCCCAAGTGGCACTGGCTGTCGGCATCGCGGATGCACAAGGGGGATGCAGCCCGCAGCACAAATTGCAAGCGCTGCAGGCCATGCAGTCCCAGGGGCACAAAGTGGCCATGGTGGGCGATGGCCTGAACGATGGGCCGGTGCTCGCGGGTGCCGATGTGTCATTCGCTTTGGGGCAGGCCGTGCCCTTGGCCCAATCCAAGTCCGACTTCGTTCTGATGGGGGGGCACTTAGATGCCCTGGTGGATACCGTCCAGCGCAGTCGCAGGACTTTGCGCATCGTCAAACAAAACCTGGTCTGGGCAGGTGTCTACAACGCCGCGTGCGTGCCCTTGGCCCTGATGGGCTGGTTGCCCGCTTGGGCCGCCGGCTTAGGCATGGCGCTCAGTTCTTTGCTGGTGGTGCTCAATGCCTTGCGTTTGTCGAAAGCTTTCGCCGAGCTTTCACCTCGAGCCACGCCTGAACTCAACCCTGCTTGAAATGTGGAAGAAAGCACCCCATGGATATCCTTTATTTGCTGATCCCTTTGTCTGTTGGCTTGGTGTTTTTCATCCTGGCTGGTTTGTGGTGGGCCATTCACCGGGGGCAATTTGAGGACATAGAGGCCGAAGGCGAGCGCATTTTGCGCAACGATTGATTTTGATCAAGTGCTCAGGGTATACACCGAGGCAAACTTGACGAGAAGTTTTTAAAAAAGAAGAGGTGAAAATGAAATTTGCCAATGTGCAGGCGACCACCTACAACGATAAAGTTGTCAGGCAGTTCGCCATCATGACGGTGGTTTGGGGTGTGGTGGGCATGCTGGTTGGCGTGATCATCGCGGCCCAACTGACCTGGCCGGAACTCAATTTCGGCATTTCCTGGCTCAGCTATGGCCGCTTGCGGCCCTTGCACACCAACGCGGTGATTTTTGCGTTTGGTGGTTGCGGCTTGTTTGCCGCCGCCTATTACGTGGTTCAACGCACCTGCAACGTGCGCTTGATCAACGACAAAGTGGCCGCTTTCACCTTTTGGGGTTGGCAGCTGGTCATCGTCTTGGCGGCCATTTCTTTGCCTTTGGGTTTGACCCAGAGCAAGGAATACGCCGAGCTGATTTGGCCCATTGATGTGTTGATCGCCGTGGTCTGGGTGGCGTTTGCCTTTGTCTTTTTTGGCACGGTGGGCATTCGCAAAGTGCGTCACATTTACGTGGCCAACTGGTTCTTTGGTGCTTTCATCATCGCAGTGGCTTTGTTGCACATCGTCAACAACATCCAGCTGCCCACAGGCCTGCTGCACTCGTATTCGGCTTATGCCGGTGTGCAAGACGCCATGGTGCAGTGGTGGTACGGCCACAACGCGGTGGGCTTCTTCCTCACGGCAGGCTTCCTGGGCATGATGTATTACTTCATTCCCAAGCAAGCCGAGCGGCCCGTCTATTCGTACCGCCTGTCGATCGTGCACTTTTGGGCGCTGATCTTCACCTACATGTGGGCCGGTCCTCACCACCTGCACTACACCGCTTTGCCTGACTGGACACAGTCTGTGGGCATGGTCTTCTCCCTCATTTTGTTGGCCCCCAGCTGGGGCGGCATGATCAACGGCATCATGACCTTGTCGGGCGCTTGGCACAAACTGCGCGACGACCCGATCCTGCGCTTCTTGATCGTGTCCCTGTCTTTCTACGGCATGTCGACCTTCGAAGGCCCGATGATGTCCATCAAGACCGTGAACGCGCTCTCCCACTACACCGATTGGACCGTGGGCCATGTGCACTCGGGTGCCTTGGGTTGGGTGGGTCTGGTGACCATGGGCTCCATGTACTACCTGATTCCCCGTTTGTTTGGCCAGAAGAAGATGTACAGCGTCAAAGCCATTGAAATCCACTTCTGGACGGCCACCATCGGCATCGTGATCTACATCGCCGCGATGTGGATTGCCGGTGTGATGCAAGGCCTGATGTGGCGTGCCATCAACGCCGATGGCACCTTGACCTACACCTTTGTGGAGTCCGTCAAAGCCACCTTCCCGTTCTATGCCTTGCGTTTGCTGGGTGGTTTGTTGTACCTGGGTGGCATGGTCATCATGCTTTGGAACACCTTCAAGACCGTGTCCATGGGCCGGTCGGTAGAAGTCCAGATTCCGACACTCGCACCTGCACACTGAGGAGAAATAAAACATGGCTCAAAACCCAAAATCAGGCGGCTTGTCTCATGAGAAAGTCGAGACCAACAACTTTTTGATGATCGTCCTGATCTTCATCGTCTTGTTGGTGGGCGGCATGGTCGAAATCGTGCCCCTGTTCTTCCAGAAATCCACCACCGAACCGGTGCCTGGCTTGAAGCCTTACACCGCTTTGCAAGTGGTGGGGCGCGATGTGTATGTGCGCGAAGGTTGCTACAACTGCCACTCGCAGATGATTCGCCCCTTCCGTGCTGAAACCCTGCGCTACGGCTCTTATTCTTTGGCGGGTGAATTCGTCTATGACCGCCCCTTCCAATGGGGCAGCAAGCGCACCGGTCCTGATCTGGCCCGTGTGGGCGGCCGCTACAGCGATGAGTGGCACCGCATTCACTTGACCAATCCCCGTGATTTGGTGCCCGAGTCCAACATGCCTGCTTACCCTTGGTTGGAAAAGACGGCTGCAGACCACGGCACAGTGGTGGCGCACATGTCGGCCTTGCGGACCTTGGGCGCACCTTACACCGATGAAGAGTTGGCCAAAGCACCCGAAGAAGTCAAAGGCAAAACCGAGTTGGATGCGGTCATTGCTTACCTGCAAGTGCTCGGCGTTCACCGCAAATAAGGCACAGCCATGGACATCAATACTTTGCGATCCATCGTGACCGTTCTTGCCTTCATTGCTTTTATGGGCATCGTGGTTTGGGCGTGGTCTCGGCGCAACCAGGCCAGCTTTGACGAGGCGGCGCAATTGCCGTTTCGCCAGGACGACTGAGCAGTCCTTCAGAACTCAAAAAAATACTTCAAGGAAATTCCATGAGTGACTTCATCAGCAACTTCTGGCACTTGTATGTGGCCGGCATCACGCTGGTCAGCATCATTGCCTGTCTGCTTTTGTTGTGGTTCAGCGGCAAGGCCAAGGCCATGACCGCCAACGACAACACCACCGGCCACGTCTGGGACGGTGACCTGCGCGAGATGAACAACCCCTTGCCCCGCTGGTGGGTGGGCTTGTTCATCATCACCATCATTTTTGCCTTCGTTTACTTGGCCATGTACCCCGGTGCGGGCAACTTCGCAGGCAAATTTGGCTGGTCTTCGGCCGGTCAGTACGAGGCCGAAGTGGCCAAGGGCAATGCCGAAGTGGCACCGCTCTACGCCAAGTTCTCGGGCATGCCACCTGAAGAGGTGTCCAAAGACCCTCAGGCACTGGCCATTGGTGACCGCTTGTTCATGAACAACTGCGCCCAGTGCCACGGCTCTGACGCACGCGGTAGCAAGGGTTTCCCCAACCTGGCCGATGCCGATTGGTTGTATGGCGGCACGCCCGACGCGATCAAATCCACCTTGGTGCAAGGTCGTATGGGCAATATGCCGCCCATGGCCGCCGCCGTGGGTACGCCTGAAGACGTGCGCAACGTGGCCCACTATGTGCTGAGTTTGTCCGCGAGCCCACACGATTCATTGCGTGCCTCTCTGGGCAAATCCAAGTTCGGTGCCTGCGCTGCCTGCCACGGCATGGACGGCAAAGGCAACCACGCCATGGGTGCGCCCAACTTGACCGACGACATCTGGTTGCACGGCTGGGGTGAGAACGCCATCGTCAACATGATCAACAACGGCAAGGTCAACCAAATGCCCGCTCAAGCCACCAAGTTGACTGAAGGTCAGATCCATGTGCTGGCTTCGTACGTCTGGGGCTTGTCCAACAACACGGTGGCCAAGGCCTCTGTCAGTCCTGCCAAGTGATGTAACCCCCTTTGCAGCAGGCGGCCCTGCTGCAGAGTTTGACCAAGGTCTCCATTTTGTCCACCCCAGATCGTCCTACCCGTGCCGTGATCCCGATCACTCCCATTGCGCCTGCCGAGGACGATGTGGTCATGGTGTCTTTGTACCAAGCACAACAAAAAATACACCCACGCAGCGTGCAAGGGGTTTTTGCACGGTGGCGTTGGCTGATGGTGGTCATCACTCAGTTGGTTTTTTACGGCTTGCCCTGGCTGGAGTGGGGGCAGCGTCAGGCCGTTTTGTTTGACCTCGGGGCGCGTCGGTTTTACATTTTTGGCCTTGTGCTGTACCCGCAGGATTTCATTTATCTCACGGCTTTGTTGGTCATCTCGGCCTTGTCGCTGTTTTTGTTCACCGCTGTGGCTGGTCGTTTGTGGTGTGGTTTTGCTTGCCCACAAACCGTCTACACCGAAATTTTCATTTGGTTCGAGCGTCAGTTTGAGGGTGACCGATCAGCCCGCATGCGTTTGGATGCTGCACCCTGGAGCTTGAACAAGGTTTGGCGCAAAACCGGCAAGCAATTGACTTGGATTGTGTTTTCACTCTGGACGGGTTTCAGCTTTGTCGGCTATTTCACCCCGATCCGTGAATTGTCGGCTTCGGTGCTGTCCCTGGGTTTTGGCCCGTGGGAAATTTTCTGGATTCTGTTTTACAGCTTTGCCACCTATGGCAATGCGGGCTTCATGCGCGAGCAGGTGTGCAAATACATGTGCCCCTATGCCCGCTTTCAAAGCGCCATGTTTGACAAAGACACGCTGATCGTCACTTACGACGAAGCGCGTGGTGAACCCCGTGGCCCCCGCTCCAAAAAGGCCGACCCCAAAGCCCTGGGCTTGGGCTCTTGCGTGGACTGCACGCTGTGTGTGCAAGTTTGCCCCACCGGCATCGACATCCGCAAAGGCTTGCAATACGAGTGCATTGGTTGTGGTGCTTGCGTGGACGTGTGTGACACCGTGATGGACAAGGTCGGCTACCAGCGAGGCTTGATCAAGTTCTCGACACAAAACGCCATGGACAAAGGCTGGAGTTGGGCGCAAACCGTGCGTCGCATTTTCCGGCCTCGTGTGCTGATTTATACCGCTGTGTTGTGGGCGATCATCATGGGTGTGGGTGTGTCGTTGTGGCTGCGCGAGCCGTTTAAGGTGGACATTGTGCGTGACCGCGCCACCATGGCGAGGATTGTGGCGGGCGGCAAGATCGAGAATGTGTACCGGTTGCAGATCATGAATGCGGCTGAAGAGGCGCTGATTTTCCGCTTGAAAGTTGATGGCTTACCGGGTCTGGCGTTGGCCAGTGAGCCGGAAGTTCAAGTCAATGCCACCGAATCGCGCTGGGTCTCTGTGCAGTTGCAAGTGCCCTATGATGCGGCTGCTTCTGGCTCTCACCCGATTCAGTTTCACATTGAGGCGCGAAAGTCTTCCGGTGCTCCTGTTGATGCCTCGGTGGGACATTTGAGTGAAAAAACTGTTTTTCTGATTCCCCGCTGAGCGGCTTGTCCATTGAGAAAGAACCCCATGAGCAGCACTTTGAATTCGCAACCGACTGGTCAGCCCTGGTGGCGTTTTGGCATGGTTTGGATGGTGCTTGGCGGGCCAGCAGTGGTGGTGGTGGCGGGCTTGACGACCTTCTACATTGCCGCGAGCAACCCCGATCCGGTACTGACCGTGACACCACGCACCGCCACTCAAGAACGCCAAGGCATCACCCTTGCACCGGCCATGCAAGGCCGCAATCATGCGGCTACGGGTGAGTTGCCCAAGTCCAAGGATGCTTTGGGCAGTGCCGCCGCGGTTGATGGGCATACGGGCGTCCCAGCGTCGGCATCTGCCCCGGCTCCAGCACCCTCTAAACCCTGAGTGGGAAGGATAAACACCATGCGCTCACAACGTTGGATGTGGATCACTTGGCCATCCTTTTTGGTGGCAGGTTTGCTGGAGGTTTTGGTGTTTGCTTTTGTTGACCCCTTGGATCTGCACTGGTTTGGTCGGGATCTTGACCTCACACGTCAGGCCATTTACTCCTTGGCATTTTTTGCTTTTTGGGGTTTGGCCATGCTGTCCAGCGGACTGAGCTTGTTCTTGGGTTTGTCATCCACTGAAGTCAACCGCTGATCAGCCGTCTCAGTCTCAGTGGCAGGCTGAGGTGTTGTTGACCAGTTTTTGCAAGCCTTGCGTGCTCAAAATGCGGACGTGGCGTTGTTTGACTTCAACCATGCCTTCTTCGACAAATTTTGAAAAAGTGCGACTCACCGTTTCAAGTTTGAGGCCCAGATAGCTGCCGATCTCTTCGCGGGTCATGCGCAGGACCAACTCAGATTGCGAGAAACCTCGGGCATGAAGGCGTTGAACGAGGTTCAATAAAAAGGCGGCCAAGCGTTCCTCGGCCCGCATGCTGCCCAACAGCAGCATCACGCCGTGTTCGCGCACAATTTCACGGCTCATGATTTTGTGCACATGGTGCTGAAGCGCCGTCACTTCGCGGGAAATTTCTTCAATCCGGTCAAAAGGCATCACACACACTTCGGCGTCTTCTAACGCCACCGCGTCACAGCTGTGTTGGTCGTTCACAATGCCGTCCAGACCAATGATCTCGCCCGCCATCTGAAAGCCCGTGACTTGGTCGCGCCCGTCTTCTGTGGCCAAGCAGGTTTTGAAAAAACCCGTTCGAATGGCGTAAAGCGAGGTGAATTTTTCGCCGTTGGTGAACAAGGTGTCGCCCCGCTTGACTTTGCGCCGCACAGCCACCAGGTCGTCAAGCCGGTTCAAGTCATGGTCGCTCAGTCCCATGGGCATGCACAGTTCACGCAAATTGCAGTTGGAGCAAGCGACTTTGATGGTTTCGGGATTCATGGTTTATCTCGGGTAGTGCTTTGGATTTGCCTTGGATCAAGGTTTGAGCTTAAACCGAAAAATCTTTCAAAATCGCATGAGTACCTGCTCTGTGCGGGAAATCCTCTAAAACAAGTACACCCTTTGACGTGCGTCAAAACTCATGTATTTCCAAAAGGGCACAGTCACATGGATCTTTTGAAAACGTTTGAGTGAAGGGCCAAGCCATGTCTGTCATCACCCCCGAATTGTTGGTCCGTTTTGACGTGCCTGGGCCCCGATACACCTCCTACCCAACGGCGGACCGTTTTGTGGACGCCTTTGGCGAAGCCGACTACATCCAAGCCTTGGCCCACCGTCAAATGGGTGCGGTGGGCAAGCAGCCGCCCTTGTCGTTGTACCTGCACATACCGTTTTGTGAATCCCTTTGTTATTACTGTGCGTGCAACAAAATCATCACCAAACACAAAGAGCAAGCAGCGACTTATCTGCATTACCTGAACAAAGAGCTGGCGCTGCACACCCGCCATCTGGGTCGCGGCCAAGCGGTCAGTCAACTGCATTTGGGGGGCGGAACGCCCACATTCTTGAGTGATGCCCAGTTGCACCAACTGATGGCCATGCTGCGTGAACACTTTGCCTTTGTCCCCGGCGGTGAATATTCGGTCGAGGTGGACCCGCGCACCGTGGACGAAAGCCGTTTGGCAGTTTTGGCCGAGCTGGGTTTCAATCGCTTGAGTTTGGGTGTCCAGGACTTCGATCCGGATGTGCAAAAAGCGGTGCACCGCATCCAGCCCGCCGAACAAGTCTTCCAACTGGTTGCAGCGGCCCGTCGTTTGGGATTTGAGTCGGTGAATGTGGACCTGATTTACGGTTTGCCATTGCAAACGCCCGAATCGTTTGAGCGCACTTTGGCACAGGTCAATCAGCTGCGCCCAGACCGCATCGCCCTGTATGCCTACGCCCATTTGCCCGAGCGTTTCAAGCCGCAGCGGCGAATCCACGCACACGAATTGCCATCGGCTGCTGGCAAGGTGGCAATGCTCTCTCGCTCACTCGATGCCTTGACCGATGCGGGCTATGTCTATATTGGCATGGACCATTTTGCTTTGCCTGAGGACAGCTTGTCCGTGGCCAAAAGGCAAGGGCGCTTGCACCGCAATTTTCAGGGCTACAGCACGCAAGCCGACTGTGACCTGATTGCCTTGGGCGTGTCATCCATTGGGCGAGTGGGTGCCACCTACAGCCAAAACGCCAAAACCATGGCCGAGTATGCCGAGTTGCTGGATCAAGGGCGTTTTCCCGTGGTTCGGGGTCTGTCGCTCACGCGAGATGACCTGATCCGACGCTCGATCATCATGGCACTCATGTGCCAAGGACATTTGCAATACGAGTCCATCAATCTGGCTTGGTTGGTGGATTTCAAGACGGTGTTTGACGCAGAGCTGCGCCAGCTGGAAGCGATGCAATCGCAAGGACTGGTTCAATTGAGCGATTCGGGCATTCAGGTCACGCCCATGGGATGGTTTTTTGTTCGCGGGGTGGCCATGGTGTTTGACCGTTATGTGCAAAAAGACCGGGATCACAGCTGTTTTTCCAAAATCATTTGAACGCTGTGCTTGATGCTGGCTGCATCGCAGACAATGCAGTTCACGAGGAAAAAGCGGGTATTGCATGCAAAGTTCTTTGGCCATCACGGCCTTGATGATGGGGGTGTTGGGTGGGCCGCACTGCGTCGCCATGTGCGGCGCGGCCTGTGCGGGGCTGGGTCAGACGGCGGGTGAGCGCCGTGGGCAGGCTTTGCTGGCTTTTCAGTTGGGGCGCTTGGGGGGCTATTCGCTGCTGGGGGCCGTGGCCGCAGCCAGCGTCCAAGGTCTGGGCTGGTTGACCACCCAGTCGGCCGCCATTCGACCGCTTTGGACTTTGCTGCATCTGGCCGCCTTCGCATTGGGCTTGTTGCTCATGCTGCAGGCACGTCAACCCGTGTGGCTCGATGGTGCGGCACGACGACTGTGGGCGCGTGTGCGAGCCTTCAACACCCACTGGGGGCGCGCAGCACCCTGGATGGTGGGCGGGTTGTGGGCCTTGATGCCCTGCGGTTTGCTGTATTCGGCCCTGATGGTCGCGGCCTTGACCAGCCAGCCTTTGGAAGGCTCAGCCACCATGGCCTTGTTTGCGCTGGGCAGCAGCATCAGCCTGTGGGCCGGGCCATGGCTGTTTTTGCGCATGCAGACCCTGGGCGATGGGGCCTGGGGCATGCGAGTGGCGGGCTTGGCGTTGTCGGCCGTGTCGGCCTGGGCCGTGTGGATGGGGCTGGTGCATGACCAGGCCCCTTGGTGCGTTACACCCTGACACCAAAGTGCAGGGCCCGGGGCGTGAGATGCTTTCTGCGGCATTCACAATCATGGCGATAAGTGTCCGTTGTTTTTGCCACCTTCCGCGAAAGACTCCCCATGAAACTGATCCGAACACCCTCGATGGCTTGGGCCCTGATGACGGCGCTGGCCCTGCCTGTCGCATCCGTGCAGGCCCAAAGTGCATCCGGTGCCCCCCATGCCGCACATGCCCCACTCAACCAAGTCTTGCATTTGACAGCCTCGGCCCAGACCGAGGTCGCGCAAGACTGGTTGGTGATCACCCTGTCGGTGCAAAAAGAAGGCTTGCAGGCCCCAGCTGTGCAAAAACAGCTCAACGCCATGGTGTCCGCCGCTTTGGCTGTGGCCACCCCCATGGCCAAACCCGGGGCCTTGGAGGTGAAAACGGGTGACATGAATGTGTCACCACGCTATGGCCGTGAAGGCAAGATGAACGGCTGGGTGGGCTCTGCGCAACTTGTTTTGCAAGGCCGTGATGTCGAGCAAATCACCACCCTCGCAGGGCGCATGCCAGATTTGACGGTGTCGCAGATCGACTGGCGCCTGAGTCCTGAGCAGAAAACTTCGGCCGAAGCGCGCATTCAGGCCGAAGCGGTGGCAAATTTTCAGAGCAAAGCCCAATCCCTGACGAAGCAGTTTGGCTTTGCGGCTTACACGCTCAAAGACGTGCGCGTGAGCGCCCAGGAGGCGGGCGAGGGCCAGGTCATGCCGCGCATGGCCATGGCCCAGATGGACGCGCCGTCGCCGATGCCGGTGCCAGCGGTGGCCGGCAAGTCACGCGTGGTGGTGAATATTTCGGGCAGCATTGTGCTGCGTTGATTTGGTTGGCCTGCAGCCTGAATCGGTGGCTGCGGGCCTCGCTCCATCAAGCGGACAGGCCCTTGTAGAGCATGTAAGCGGCCAGCAAATACAGCACGCTGGCAAATACGCGCTTGAGTTGCTTGACGGGCAACTTGTGCGCGGTGGACGCCCCAATCGGGGCCATCAGCACGCTGCACACCGCAATCACCACCAAAGCGGGCAACCACAAGTAGCCAAAGGTGTAGTCCGGCAAGTTTTGCACGTTTTGCCCGCTCACGATGTAGCCGGCCACGTTGGCCAGCGCGATCGGAAAGCCCAGCGCAGCGCTGGTGGCCACCGCGTTGTGGATGGCCACATTGCACCAGGCCATGAAAGGCACGCTGATGAAGCCGCCGCCAGCGCCCACCAAGCCCGAAAGCAGGCCGATCAGGCCACCTGCGCCGAGCAATCCCTGAAAACCAGGCACTTGACGCGAGGGTGCAGGTTTTTTATCCAAAAACATTTGTGTGGCCGAAAAACCCACAAAGAGGGCAAAAAACAAGGCCAGATAAGCGCCTTTGGCAAATGCAAAAATGCCCATGCTGCCAATCAGGCTGCCCAGGACAATGCCAGGGGCCAGGCCTTTGACCAAGTCCCAGCGCACAGCTTTTTTCTTGTGATGGGCCCGCACACTGGACACCGAGGTGAAGATGATGGTGGCCATGGACGTGGCGATGGCCATTTTGACTGCCAGGTCAGGGCTGACACCGCGAGCGCCCAGCATGTAGGTGAGAAATGGCACCATCACCATGCCGCCACCGATTCCTAAGAGGCCTGCCAAAAAGCCAGTGCACAGGCCAAGAACGGCCAATTCAGCCAACAGCAAGGGTTCGATGATCATTTTTGAGCGGGGGAGTGAGGAAAGGTGTCTGCAAGTGCCACCGGACCGTCATCCTGAACCGGGGGTTCAGGTGGGCGAGGGCAGACTGACGTTGGGTTCATCTGACGCGAGATGATCACGCTCACCAGCCAATGTTCCAAGCCCGGGCTCTAAGAGCATTGGTTCAAGGAAATATAAAGCCCGGCATGCACCGCAGACCTGTTCATTGTAGGGGCATTTGTGGCCGCAAGATGCAGCGCGGGTGAGATGACCTGCGTGGCGAGAAATCCTAAATCAACTGACCATCTTGATTCAGAGAGCCATCGAGCTTTTCCAGCAATTGCATCAGGCGTTGTTGTGTATCGGCCGGGATCGCTTCAGGCGATGAGGCGGGGGGCGGCTCGTTTTGTTCAAAGGCCACATTCAAGGCGGCCAACACGGCAATGCGTTCACGGGCCTTGATCTTGCCAGCGTCGCGAATTTTGCACATGGCTTCATCCACTTTGCGAACAGCCCCCAGAAGGCGAGCTTGCCCCCCTTCCGGGCAGCCCAGAACATAACTCTGGCCCATGATCTGGACGTCGATTTGTTGTGTGGTCATGGAGAAGCCTTTCAGGGCGAAGTTGCAGCACTGGGCAGGCGATCAATCAAGGCGTCGACCCGGGCTCTGGCCGCAGCAAGGCGCGATTTGAGTTGGTCGCGTTCTAGGCTGAGAGACTGGACTTGCTGGGACAGCAAAGTGTTGGTCTTTTGAAGCTCTTCGTGGCGCAGCAACAAGTGATCCACACGTTCGGCAATTTGATCGATGGTGTCGGAATTGGCCATGGCTTACAAGAAAACAGATGTACCTTATTGTAGGGGAGTCATTCAGTGGCCACTGAATTTGCTGGTTTGTTCTTGGTCATGTGTAGGTTTGCCGACAGCTTCACTCCTAAAATGGGCGCTGTTGGTGCTCGCGATGCCGGTTCACGGCTCGCAGTTCAACGGGAAGCAGGAGGGACAAGCCAACTCGGCCCACCTAACCTGCGCTGCCCCCGCAACGGTAAGCAGACGGGTTTTCAGTCAAACGGAAACCCAGCTTTCATCTCAAACCACTGGCCGCCCTGAAACAGACGGCTGGGAAGGTGATGAAGGTCGCTCTGTCAGCCCGGATACCGGCCAACAAGGTGACCTGTCGCAAGACGGGTTGTAAAGCCCATGCACTGTCGGGGAAGGCGGTGAGGGCGTTTGACTTGTTCGTTTTCCATGAAAAATCGTTCTCTTTGTGCGCGGCGTGTTGCGCCTGCACTGTCTTTGCTGTCATTGGCTTCAGGTGTGGCCTGGTCGCAAGGCCCAGCGCCCGAAATGGTGGTGACGGCCAGCCGTACTGAACAAATTCTGACCGAGGTGTTGCCCCACACGACCGTGTTGGGGCGAGATGCCATTGAGCAATCGCAGGTGTTGGACTTGCCAACTTTGCTTGCACGCGAGGCTGGATTTCAGTTCACTCAAAGTGGTGGTCGGGGCGGTCAGTCCACAGTTTTTCTGCGTGGCGCGGCCTCCTTGCAGGTGCTGGTTTTGGTGGATGGCATCCCCATGACCAAACAAGACACCACAGGTGCGGTCAGCCTGGAGCACATCATGCTTGACCAAGTTGAGCGCATCGAAATTGTGCGTGGAAATGTCTCGGCCATTCATGGCGGGGGGGCCGTCGGGGGCGTGATTCAGGTTTTCACCCGTCAAGGAAAAGGTCAGCCGACGGTCTATGTGACCGCTGAGCAGGGCTCGCTGGGGGCCCAGCGATGGAATGCCGGGACAAATGGTGCGGTGGGCTCTTTCGCTTACGCTTTGTCCGTGGGGAAAAACCGAACCGATGGCATCAATGCAGCCAACCCCGCCCAAACCCTCAATACCCATCCCGATCGTGATGGGTATCGCAACGACAACCATGCCTTGAATCTGTCTTACCAGCTGAGCCCTGACTTCAAATTGGGTTTGCGCTCATCGCATACCCAGGGGCGCTTTGATTACGATGTGTCTGGCAGTTTTGCCGAACCCACAGATGTTCATCAAGGCCGCACCCAGCTGGACAGCCACACCGTGTATGCGTCAGGACGCTTGGGTCCTTTGTGGACGTCTCGCCTGAGCTTTTCGGACGCCAAAGAGCTCAATGACACCCACACCGTGGGGGGCTACTCTTTCACCACACATGCCCAAACGCAGACCCGATTGCTGTCGTGGACCCATCAGTTTGATTTGCCATCCATGGTGTTGTCCGCTGGCATGGACCATCAAACACAATCCATTGACATGGCCACCGACGGTGTGTCGGGCTTGACCCGTGATCGCACCGCCAAAGCCATTTACGGTGGTGTGGTCTACAGACAAGCCGCCCACAGTTTGCAATTCAACTTGCGCCGAGATGACGTTCAAGGCTTGTCTGCCAAAGATTCCGTGTATTTGGGCTATGGCTTGGATCTGAATGCGCAATGGAAATTGATTGCCAGCCATGCCACAGCGTTCAACATGCCCCCGCTGGGTTATTTGTTTGACCCCTACAGCGGTAACCCTGACTTGCGCCCAGAGTCTGCCAAGACACGAGAGGTGGGGGTGCAATGGGCGCAGGGTCCTCACCGTTTGCGTTCAACTTGGTTTGTTTCACGCACACGCGACTTGTTGTTGTATGACATGAACACATGGCAGTTCAGCAACATCAGCAGCGCCAAAAACAAAGGCCTTGAAACGAGTTACAGCGGTCAACTGAACACGACCGATTTGCGTGCCAGCTTGACCTTGCAAGACCCGGTGAACGAAGAAACGGGTCAAAGATTGGTTCGCCGGGCCAAGACCCTGGCTTCGGTGTCGGTCTCCCAAGCGCTGGGTTTGTTGACCATGGGGGTCAGCGTGCGCTACACAGGACCACGCCCGGACATTGAGGGTGTGCCCGGCTTGCGCAGCAACACCTTGCTGGATGTGACGGCTCGTTACAACCTCAGCCGGGACTGGACACTGTTTGGGCGTGTGGAAAATGCCACAAACAGCCCGTACCAAACAGCTTATGGCTACAACCAGTTGCCGCGCACCACCACGGTGGGCCTGAGTTGGAAAATGAAACATTGATTGGACTCGGCCCATGCAACACCTCTTGCCTCAACGCATCGTTTGTCTCACCGAAGAGACCACGGAGTGGCTCTATTTGCTGGGGCAGGAGCAGCGCATCGTGGGCATCTCGGGCTACACGGTGCGCCCGCGTCGGGCCCGCGAAGAAAAGCCCAAGGTCAGTGCTTTTTTGAGCGCCAAGATCGACAAAATCCTGGCGCTCAAGCCCGATTGTGTTTTTGGGTTTTCGGACCTGCAGGCCGAGATCGCGTCTTTGTTGATCAAGGCCGGTGTGCAGGTCACGGTGTTCAACCAGCGCAGCGTGGATGAGATCTTTTCCATGCTGTACCAAGTAGCGGCCATGGTGGGGCAGGCCGAGCAAGGCCTGGTGCGCTTGCAGGGTATGCGTGCCGAACTCGATGCCATCGCGCAGCGGGCCGCAGGTTTCAAGCGCCGCCCCAAGGTGTTTTTTGAGGAGTGGGACGAACCGCACATCAGCGGCATCCGCTGGGTGTCTGAGTTGATGGGCATCGCTGGCGGCGACGATGTGTTCCCAGAGCTGGCGGTGCAGTCGCTGGGCAAGGACCGGATCATTGCCAACGGGCAAAGCATTGTGGAGTGTGCGCCCGACATCATCATCGGCTCGTGGTGCGGCAAGAAGTTTCGCCCCGAAAAAGTCGCGGCCCGGCCTGGTTGGCAAGACGTGCCGGCCGTGCGCACCGGGCAGATTTTTGAAATCAAATCGGCCGACATTTTGCAGCCCGGGCCTGCCGCGCTCACCGACGGCGTGGCGCAGATGCACCGCATCTTCAGCCAATGGGAAGCGCTGCATGGCTGAGCGCTTGCGACGCTGGGCTCCATCCTTGGCCCTGGTGGTTGCCGTGTGGGCGTGTGCGCACGCCGCACAAGCCTCACAAACAGTCACCGTGCTCGACGACCGCCAACAAAAAGTGCAGATCGCCCAAGCCCCGCAGCGCATCGTGAGCTTGCTGCCGTCCCTCACCGAAACCGTTTGTGCCTTGAAGCAGTGCCACAAACTGGTGGGTTTGGACCGGTATTCCAATTGGCCTGAGTCAACCAAGTCGGTGCCGCGTGTGGGCGGAGGGCTGGACCCGAACATCGAGAGCATCGTCGCGCTCAAGCCCGACCTGGTGCTGGCGGCAGGTTCCACCCGGGGTGCAGACCGTTTGCAGGCGCTGGGCCTGAATGTGCTGCGCCTGGAGCCGCGCAACCACGCCGACGCGCAGCGTGTGTGGCGGACCGTGGCGCAGGCGCTGCATGTGCCCACCGCTGAGAGCGACCGGGTGTGGCAGGGCATTCAGTCGGGCGTGCAGGCAGCGGTGCAATCGCTCAGCCCCGCTGCACGGCAGCAGCGGGTTTACTTTGAGGTGAGCCCTGCGCCCTATGGCGCAAGTGAATCGTCTTTCATGGGTGAGACGCTCACGCGCATGGGGGTGGCGAACATCTTGCCTGCATCGATGGGGCCGTTTCCCCAAGTCAATCCCGAATGGGTGGTACAGGCCCGGCCCGACGTGATCATGGCGGGCGATAGCAGCCGCGCCAGCATGCTGCAGCGCCCGGGCTGGAGCCGCTTGCGGGCCATGCAAGGCCAGCGCCTGTGCGTGTTCAAGCAGGATGAGTCGGACATGTTGGTGCGGGTCGGCCCGCGCATGGCCGAAGGCGCACAGCTGATGGCCGACTGCCTGAACCGCGTAGCGTCCCAAGCCGACACGGGTGTCCAGCGGTGAACACGCACAGCCAAGCATCTCGCTGGGCGCTGCTGCTCTTGGCCGTGGGCCTGTCCGTGGTGGTGCTGGGTACGGCCGCTGGCAGTCAGGGCTGGCAGGCCTGGTGGTCGGTGGGTGCCGATGCGGTGTCGCGCCAGATCGTGTGGGACATCCGCTTGCCGCGCAGCCTGGGCGCGTGGCTGGGCGGGGCCTTGCTGGGCCTGGCCGGGGCGGTGGCGCAAGGCTTGTTTCGCAACCCCCTGGCCGATCCGTATTTGCTGGGCAGTGCCTCGGGCGCGTCATTGGGCGTGGGGGTGTATTTGAGCTTGTGGGGTGGCAGTGCCTGGGCCATGAACGCATGGTTGGGTCTGGGCTTGACGGGCGCGGCCTTTGTGGGCGCGGTGCTGGCCGTGGTGCTCACGTTGCTGCTGGCGCGTGGTGTGCAACAAACCCTGCGCCTGCTGTTGGCGGGCGTGGTGGTGGGCGTGGTGTTGGGGGCGGTCACGTCTTTGATCTCGCTGCTGCAGCCCCAAGTCTTGCAGGCCATGCAGGGCTTCATGCTGGGCTCGACCGCGTTTGTCAGCTGGAGCGCCTGCGCCACCATGTCGGTGGTGCTGGCCTTGTGCGTGGTGCTGGCCTGGATTTTTGCCCGTGTGCTGGACGCTTTAAGTTTGGGCGAAGCCACGGCGCAAAGCCTGGGCGTGCCGCTGCCACTGGCCCGCATGGTGCTGGTGGGGGTGGTTTCTTTGGCCACGGGGGCGGCGGTGGCGCACATGGGGCTGGTGGCGTTTGTCGGTTTGGCCGCGCCGCATTTGGTGCGCTCGCTGGTGCGCTGCACACACGCCTGGCGCTTGATTTTGTCGGCCCTGATGGGCGGGGCCTTGCTGGTGCTGGCCGATGTGATGGCCCGTGTGATGTTGGCACCACAAGAGCTGCCTGTGGGGGTGCTCACGGCGGTGCTGGGCGGGGGCTATTTGCTTTGGCGCGTGTACCGTGATGCCGACACGGGGGCGCGTTCATGAGCCCCGCGCTGCAAACCCGGCAACTGAGCGCCGAGTTGGGGGGACGTCAGGTCTTGCAAGGCATTGACCTGCAGATCGCGGCGGGCCGCTGGACCTGTGTGGTCGGCCCCAACGGGGCGGGCAAATCGAGTTTGCTCAAGGCGCTGGCGGGTTTGTTGCCATACAGCGGGCAAGTGCTGTGGCAGGGCCAGCCGCTGGCCTCACTCACCCGCCAGCAAAGGGCGCTGCAACTGTCCTGGCTGGGGCAGGGCGAAGCCAGCACGCTGGACTTGCGGGTGTGGGACGTGGCCATGCTCGGCCGCTTGCCTCACCAAAGCTGGCTGAGCGCACCCTCAGCGCAAGACGCACAGATGGTCGAAGCCGCCCTCAAGGCCACACAGGCTTGGGATTGGCGCGAGCGCATGCTGGGCGAGCTGTCGGGCGGCGAGCGCCAACGCGTGCTGCTGGCCCGCGCCATGGCCGGCAACGCGCCCACCATGCTGATGGACGAGCCCCTGGCCAACCTGGACCCGCCGCACCAAGTCGACTGGTTAGAGCAGGTGCATTGCCTCTTGGCGCAAGGCACCACGGTGGTCAGCGTGTTGCACGAGATCGGCATGGCGCTGCACGCGGATGACATCGTGGTCATGCGTGAAGGCCAAGTGGTGCACCACGGCGCAGGCCGCGATGCGGCCACGCACGCCGCCATCGAGGCGGTGTTTGATCAGCGCATCCGCATTCATGCGCTCGATGGGCAGTGGGTGGTCTTGCCACGCGTGGCCTGATGCCGCCTGCGGGCATGGCCATGGCTAGAATCCAAGCCATGGAACTCAAAATCGTTGTCTACTCCAAGTCCGCCTGCCCACAGTGCGAATCCGCCAAAATGGTGCTCAAGTCCAAGTCATTGGCCTTTGAAGAAATCAAAATCGACGGCGAAGCCGAACGCATGGCCTTTTACGAAAAATGTGGCCCTTCGGTGCGCCAAATGCCCCAAATCTTCATCAACGACCAGCGCGTGGGTGGTTTGGCGGGTTTGCAAGCCGCCTTGGTGCAATTGGGCCGTTAAAACTCTTTTGTGGCTGTGTCCACGTTCAAGGAATCGCCATGAGCCTGATCATGAAACAAGCCATCACCGGGCCTGCGGTCTGGAAGGGCGCCGACATGATCGGCGACACCACTTGGATGCATGTCTTGAGCCCCAAGGTGTTGGCAACCCTCGACGCCGCGCTCGCCCATGTCAAAGCCAAAGGGCTGACGTTTCCCAATTTCAGTCGCGAAGACTTTCCCATTGGCGACTGGGCGCAGGCCCTGAAAACCCACAGCGACGAGTTGGAAAACGGTCGGGGCTTTTTGGTGCTGCGCGGCTTGCCGGTCGAGCGTTACAGCGAAACAGACATTCAGATCATCTACTACGGCATTGGCCTGCACATGGGCGTGCCTGTTCGGCAAAACCCCAAGGGCGACCTGCTGGGCTTGGTCATGAACGTGGGTGATGTGACGAAAAAGACCACCCGCGTCTATGAAACCAACCTCTACCTGCCTTACCACTCAGACCCGTCGGACGTCGTGGGCCTGTTGTGCATGCGCAAGGCCAAGCAGGGTGGTTTGAGTTCGCTGGTGAGTGTGGCGGCGATTTACAACGAAATTTTGCAAAAGCACCCCGAGTACCTCGGTCTGTACTACCGCACCTGGTATTTTTCGCACCTGTGTGAAGACCTGCCCAGCCTGTCACCGATTTTTAGCCACCACCAAGGCAAGCTCAGCTGCCGCTACCTGCGCCAGTACATCGAGCTGGGCCATGAAATCCGCAACTTGCCGCTGTCCCAAGTCGAAATCGAAGCGCTCGACTTGTTCGACGAGATCATGCACCGCGAGGACTTCCGCCTGAGCATGATGCTGGAGCCCGGCGATCTGCAATTTGCCAACAACTACGCCGTGCTGCATTCGCGCAATGGGTTTGAAGACCATGGCGTGCACGAGCTCAACCGCAAGATGTGGCGCTTGTGGGTCAAGATGCCCAATGCCCGACCATTGGCACCCGAGTTTCCCGGGCGCAACGGATTTCCGGCTCCAGTGGCTTTGGTTTGACCATGACCCATTCCCTGACGCTTGGGTGGGCGCTGGTGTTGGCTTTGGCCGTGTGCCCTGCTGCCCAGGCTGAACCCGACGAAGAGGCGCTGGGCAAATCGCTGGGCTACCCCAATGGGCCACGCTGGACGGCCATGGAAAACCGGGTGGGCGCCTGGTCAGCACTTGACCGTGTGCCAGGCGTTTTGACTGAAACTGTGGCGCGGGGCAACAGCGTTTTGCCTTTGCCACAGGCCAGTGTGCCTGCAGTGATCAAATACCGCTACCGCAACCTGGGCTACACCCTGGACGAGTACCTGGAGCGTCGCCGCATCACGGGCTTGTTGATCCTCAAAAATGGCGAAATCGTGGCCGAGCGTTACCGTTACGGACGCACCGAAGATGCCCGGTTTTTGTCGTTTTCGATGGCCAAAAGCGTGACCTCGATGCTGGTCGGGGCCGCCTTGCAGCGGGGGCTGATCGCCTCGCTGGATGACCCGGCGGGTCAATATGCCAAAGACCTGCAGGGCAGCGCCTATGGGCAGACCTCGATAAGGCATTTGCTGCGCATGAGCTCTGGCCTGACCTTCACCGAACGCTACGACGGGCAAGACGATGTCTCGAAACTCTCACGCAGCTTCGCCACAGGCAGCCCAACGGTTGCCAGCGTGCTGCGCTCGTTTTCAGACCGCCACAGCCCCTCGGGGCAAAAATTTGTCTATGCCAGCGCCGAAACCGAAGTGTTGGGCCGCGTTCTGACGGGTGCCACGGGCCGCAGCATGGCCGAGTTGACGAGCGAATGGCTGTGGAAACCCATGGGGGCTGAGCGAGATGCCTTTTGGTGCCATGGCCGAGACCGGCAAGCTGGGGCGTATTTTTGCTTCAACGCCAGCTTGCGCGACTGGGGGCGGCTGGGCGTTTTGATGGCCAAAGACGGCAAGCTGGGCGAGCAACAAATATTGCCCGCAGACTATTTGCGCGAGGCGACCGATGCCGCGTTGCAGCCTCCCGCCTTTGCGCCCTACAAGGCCACGCCTTCTTTTGGCTACGGCTACCAGTTTTGGTTGCACCCTTTGAAAGAGCGCAGTTTCGGCTTTCAGGGCGTGCATGGTCAGACAGTGTTTGTGCAACCGGCCACTGGCATCGTGATGGTGCAAACCGCCGTTTATGCCCAAGCCAGCGGGCACCAAGACCCTGAGCCCTATGCCGAACGCGCTGCCTTTTGGCTGGGGGTGCTGCAGTCGCTGGGCGGGCGCACTGAGCGTTACTGAACCGCGCTGGTTTTGGGCTTGAAGTCACAAAACGCGGCCACGGCGCACTGACCACACAGCGGTTTGCGGGCCTGGCACACATAGCGCCCGTGCAGGATCAGCCAGTGGTGGGCATCGACCAAATAATGGGCGGGAATGCGTTTGAGCAACTTGAGCTCGACCGCCAAAGGTGTTTTGCCCGGGGCCAGGCCTGTGCGGTTGCCCATGCGAAAGATGTGCGTGTCCACCGCCATGGTGGGCTCGCCAAAGGCCGAGTTCAGCACCACATTGGCCGTTTTGCGGCCCACACCGGGCAAGGCTTCGAGGGCTTCGCGGGTGCGGGGCACTTGGCCGCCGTGCTGCTCCACCAAAATTCGGCAGGTTTCCATCAGGTGTTTGGCTTTGCTGCGGTACAGGCCAATGGTCTTGATGTAGTTCTCCAGCCCTTCCAGACCGAGGTCCAGAATCTTTTGGGGTGTGCCCGCCACGGGAAACAGCTTGCGCGTGGCCTTGTTCACGCCCACGTCGGTGGCCTGGGCCGACAGCAACACGGCAGCGAGCAACTCAAAAACGCTGGTGTATTCCAGCTCGGTCACGGGCATGGGGTTGGCGGCTTGCAAGGTGGCAAAAAAAGATTCGATCTGTGCGGGTTTCATGGGAATAAAAAGTAGGTGTACAGATGTTGGCAAAATGTCGGCCAAGACAACCTGAAAGATACACCACCATGCCTTTGCAATTTGCCGACCGCCTGAACAATGTCGAAACCTCCGCCATCCGAGAGCTGTTCAAGCTCTTGGGCAAGCCGGGCATCATCAGCTTTGCGGGCGGCTTTCCCGACAGCGCCATGTTTGACGTGGACGGCATCCGCGAGGCCAGCAACGCCGCCCTGAGCCAAGACCCGGGTGCTGCCCTGCAATACGGCGCGACCGAAGGCTTTGGCCCGCTGCGCGAGCAACTGGCGCACTTCATGGGCCAAAAGGGTGCCCAAGACGTGGCTGCCGACCAGCTGATCGTGACCACCGGCAGTCAGCAGGCGCTGGACTTGATCGGCAAAACCATGATCAGCCCCGGCGACAAGGTGATCGTGGAAGGCCCGACATTCCTCGCCACCATCCAGTGCTTCCGTTTGTATGGGGCCGAACTCATCAGCGCCCCGGTGGACGGCCAGGGTGTGAAGACCGACGAGCTGGAAAAGCTGATCGCCGAGCACCAACCGAAGTTTGTGTATTTGATCCCCACCTTTGGCAACCCCAGCGGTGCCTTGCTCAGCGCCGAGCGCCGCAAGCAAGTGCTGGAGATGGCCGTCAAGCACCAGACCCTGATCGTCGAAGACGACCCTTATGGCGACTTGTATTTTGGCGAAGCACCACCGCCCAGTCTGCTGGCCATGAGCGCATCGGTGCCCGGCAGCCGCGAGCTGCTGGTGCATTGCGGCTCGCTGTCCAAAGTGCTGTCGCCTGGCCTGCGTGTGGGCTGGATGATTGCCCCCGCCGAATTGCTGGCCCGCGCCACCATGTGTAAACAGTTCAGCGACGCCCACACCAGCACCTTTGCCCAGGCCACGGCCGCGCAATACCTGTTGGCGGGGCGCATGCCGGCAACGCTGAACAAAGTGCGTGTCGTTTATGCCCAACGTGCCCAAACCATGGGCGATGCGCTGCGCCGCGAATTGGGCGATGCGGTCGAGTTTGTGCAACCGCAAGGCGGTTTGTTCGTTTGGGCTCGCCTCACGGGTGCGGGTGGCAAGGTCAATGACGGCAATGCGTTTGCCAAACGCGCCATCGACAACGGCGTGGCCTTCGTGCCGGGCACGCCATTCTTCTGCGCCAATCCCGACCATGCCACCTTCCGCTTGAGCTTTGCCACCGTGGGTGAAGACAAAATCCTGGAGGGCGTATCCCGCCTGGCCAAGGCGCTGGACTGAGTTTGGGGTGTGTCTTTTGTAAGAGCGGCGCCCCCGCCGCGATTTGGGGGGCTTTCCATTTGTAGGAGCGGCGCCCCCGCTGCGATAGACCCCTCGCAGACCACCAGCCATCGCCCCGGGGGCGGGGCTCCTACAACAACATCCTGTAGGGCTTACCATTTGTAGGAGCGGCGCCCTCGCCGCGATAGACCGGTTGCAGACCACCAGCCATCGCCCCGGGGGCGGGGCTCCTACAACAACAGCCTGTAAGGGCTTTCCTTTTGTAGGAGCGGCGCCCCCGCCGCGATAGACCCCTCGCAGACCACCAGCCATCGCCCCGGGGGCGGGGCTCCTACAACAACAGCCTGTGAGGGCTTTCCATTTGTAGGAGCGGCGCCCCCGCCGCGATAAACCCCTCGCAGACCACCAGCCATCGCCCCGGGGGCGGGGCTCCTAGAACAACAGCCAGTGCCCATTTTTTTTCAGGACTTGTGCCATGAGCTCCAACACCACAGACATTTGCATCACCGTCCAAGGCACCGAAGTCTGGCTGCAAGGCCAGGGCGACGAAGTCATCCTCATGCTGCACGGATGGCCCGACACCCGTGCGCTTTGGGACGGCACCGTGGCCGCTTTGCAAGACCGTGCCACCTGCGCACGCCTGACGCTGCCCGGTTTTGAAACCGGCCCCTCTGCCACCAGTCTCGACGACATGTGCCGGTTGCTGCGTCAGATCGTGGACCGGATCAGCCCTGGCAAACCCGTGACCCTGATGCTGCACGACTGGGGTTGCATTTTTGGTTATGAGTTCGCCATGCGCCACCCTGATTGTGTGGCCCGCGTGGTGGCGGTGGACGTGGGTGACCACAACTCGGGTGCCTTGTTGCGCAGCTGGGGCACCAAGGAAAAACTGTCGGTCATGGGTTACCAGGTTTGGCTGGCGCTGGCCTGGAAGCTGGGGGGGCATTTCAGTGAAAAAATAGGCACCCGCATGACCCGCGCCATGGCCCGCTGGCTGCGCTGCCCCACAGACCCTGCCACGATCACCAACAAGATGAACTACCCCTACGCCATGCGGTGGTTCGGCACAGCGGGTGGCTTCAAGGGCGCGTCGCAAATCCAGTTGCCCATGCCGCTGCTGTTTGTTTATGGCGAGCGCAAACCCTTCATGTTCCATTCGGCCAAGTGGCTGGAAAAAGTTGCCGCCACGCCCGGCAGTGCGGTGCAGGGCCTGCCCTGTGGGCATTGGGTGATGATCTCGCGGCCCGAGGCCTTCCACGCGCGGGTGCGCCACTGGTTGTGGGGCGAAGCGTGAACGGTCAAGGCATGCAGGTGCGCCCATGAACTCCGAAGACCTGATGAAACTGGTCACCATGACCATGCCCTTTGGCAAGCACAAGGGCGTGCTGATTGCCGACTTGCCCGGCAACTACCTCAACTGGTTTGCACGCGAGGGTTTCCCCAAAGGCGAGGTCGGCCGATTGCTGCAGCTCATGCAGGAGATCGACCACAACGGCCTGAGCGATTTGCTCAAGCCCTTGCGCAGCGCCCCCCGGCGCAGCTGATCACTCCTGCCCGTACATGATGTTGATGCGGGCCACGTATTTGGACACGCCTGGCCCCACCTGACGGCCTTCGTGCACCACCGAATGAGGGCCAAAGCCGTGGCGAAAGAACAGGGCCGATCCTTTGCGCGGCAACACATCGACCCCGCTGCCATCGGGTCTGAACAACCGGGTGCAGCCGCCACTGACGCCGTCTTCCGGGCCATTGAGGTAAAGAATCATGGTCAGGCCCGAGCGCACACTGTTGCCCCATTGCAACATGTCTCGGCGGTCTTCGCTCAGGCTGTAGCCGGGCCATTCGCCATCCACATGGCGGTTGAACACGTCGTTGGCGTCGTAGCGGTACATGTTCAGGCGCTGGCTGAGCAGGCCGTAAAGGGGTTGGCCGTCGATGCTGGGGGGCAGCAGGTGCCGCATGCGGCTCATCAAAGGGTCGAGCAAACGGTCGTCGGCCACCCAATGCACCGATTTGTTCATGCGCATGCCCGGGGGCGTCTGGATGCCGGGGGCTTCGTCGCGGTAGCCCAGCAGTTCGCTGGCGGTGACCAGGGCGTCGGCTTCTTCACTGGTCAGCAGGTCTGAAATTTCAAACGCCAGCAGACCTCCCAAGGCGATGTCGGTGCGCACGGGTTTGAGGCCCGTTTGTGTTTTCAGGCGCAAGGCACGCGGGCTGCTGCTGAAGGCGTGGATGGGCGTCATGGGCACGACGCCCCCCATGGGCAAGGAGCCGGGCATGTGGGCGACGGGCCAATGAGGGGGCCATTCGGCCGACCCGTCGTTGGCGTCTGCGGTGTCCTGGCTGGGGGTGTCGAATGCGGGGGGGGCTGTGCAGTTCATGGCCGTGGCGGGTGAGTCAGTGTTAGGGTGATTTACCACTGACCGATGTTGGGCATGGACACCCAAGGCTCGGCAGGTGGCAGGGGGGCGCCGCATTGCAGCAGCTCAATGGAAATGTGGTCGGGTGAGCGCAAAAAGGCCATGGTGCCATCGCGGGGCGGGCGCACGATCTGCACGCCGTGGTCTTGCAGCCTTTGGCAGGTGGCATAAATGTCGTTAACGGCATAGGCCAGGTGGCCGAAATTGCGGCCTTGTGTGTAGGACGACTCGTCCCAGTTGTGCGTCAACTCGATTTGCGCCTGACTGTCGCCGGGGGCGGCCAGAAAGGCCAGCGTGAAGCGGCCACTGGGCACATCGAATTGCCGCAGCAATTGCAGCCCCAGCGCATCCCGGTAAAAGCGCAGCGATGCGTCCAAGTCACTGACCCGAACCATGGTGTGCAGGTATTTCATGGCTTGGGTCTGCCGATCACTTGATTTTGAGCACCCACAGGGCCAGCTTTTGGGCATCGCTTGCGGACAGTTGGGCTTGGGGCGGCATGGCCATCTGACCCCACTTGCCCTTGCTGCCTTGGCGAATGCTCTGGATCAGCTGGTCTTTGGCGTCGGCTTGGTCTGCGTATTTGGCGGCCACATCCTTGAATGCCGGTCCGACCAAGGCGCTGGCCATGGCGTGGCAGCCCGTGCAGCCGTTTTTCTTGGCCAGCGCTTCATTGGCCCAACTGTGGCTGCCCAGCAGCAAGCCAGCGCTCAAAAGCAGAGCGGTTTTCATTCAACGCCCCAGGTTTTTGAGCAAATCGGGCTGGACGATTTCGATCCAGTAACCGTCGGGGTCCTTGATGAAGGCGACGTCTTTCATCTTGCCTTGGTCGGGGCGTTTCACATAGCTCACCTGGTTTTCGTCAAACCAGGACACGGCCGCAGCCAGGTCGGGCACCGAAAAGCAGATGTGGCCAAAGCCTTGGGGCTGGGCGTTGCCGTCGTGGTATTTGAAGTCGGGGTCGCTTTCGGTGCCCCAGTTGTGGGTCAGTTCCAGAATGCCGCGCTGGCTGAAGGTCCAGGCGGTGCGCTCACCCTCGTCGCTGGGGGCGGAGTCGCCGCTGGGGCGGTGCAGAAAATACAGCGAGAACTTCATCTCGGGAAAATCCAGCTTGCGCAGCACCAGCATGCCCATGATGCGGGTGTAAAAGTCGAGGCTGACCTGAGGGTCCTTGATGCGCAGCATCGAGTGGTTGAACACAAAGCCGCGTGTCTGTTCGGGGGTGGTGGGGCTCACACCGGGCAGGTTTTCTGTGCGAAAGGTCATGGCAAAAGGATGAATTGAATAAGGGATGGAACGAGGGATGGGATGGCTGACAGGCTCGCCAAACTGCACGCGTGGCAAGTCGTCTGGCGAACGCTCGGATCGCCAGGTCAGTGCAGTGATGAGATGAATTACCTGCCCACTGCCGCGAGCATCTTTGGGGGGGCGATGGTCTCCCCAGAGCGTGCTGCGATGGGCAGAGCCACCGGGTTTGGCGGGTTGAGCTGCTTTTCCAGGTTCATCATCGAGCGGTGCAGGTAACGCATGCTGGTGACCCGCAAGAACGATGCAAAGTTGGGCACCTCGCCCCGGTGCGCCATGATTTCTTCGTGAAATTTGGCGATCAGGGCATTGGTGGTGCAGCCTTCTTCTTCGGCCATTTCGGCCAGGATGTCCCAGACCATGTTTTCCAGCCGGATGCTGGTCAACACGTTTTTGATGCGCACCGTGCGTGAGCGTTGCTCATACTGGATGGGGTCAGCTTTGACAAAATATTCACACATGGTGCGCTCCTGTGGCTACGGCAATCTGGGACATCTTGGGTGGCGCTTTCAGCTCAAAGCGCTTTTTCGGTCATCAATTTGGCGATCTGATCGGCTTGGCGAATGGCCAGCGTCACGATCGTCAAAGTGGGGTTTTCTGCGCCGCCAGTGGTGAACTGGCTGCCGTCGCTGACAAACAGGTTGCTGATGTCGTGCGATTGTCCCCATTTGTTGACCACGCCGTCTTCGGGTCTGGCGCTCATGCGACAAGTGCCCATGTTGTGGGTGGACGGGTAGGGTGGCGTGCGGAAAGTCTTGATGGCCCCGGCCGCGTTGTAGATGCGCTCGGCCTGTGTGAAGGCGTGGTTGCGCATGGCGATGTCGTTGTCATGGTCGTCAAAATGGACGTTGGGCGCGTAGTTGCCGTACTGGTCCTTGACGTTCTTGTTGAGTGTGACGCGGTTGCTTTCGCGGGGCATGTCTTCACCCACCAGCCACATGCCGGCCAGGTTGGTGTAGTGGTCCATCCACCAGGCAAATTCAGGGCCCCAGCCGCCGGGGTTCAGGAAGGCGGCCATGAAGGGGATGCCCAGCGACAGGGTTTCCAGCTCGTAACCGCCCACAAAGCCCCGGCTGGGGTTGTGCGCCGCTTCGTCGCGCACGATACCGGCCATGGTGGTGCCCCGGTACATGTGGACAGGGTTCTTGAAGGCGGCATACACCGAGCCGGTCATGTGGCGCATGTAGTTGCGGCCCACTTGGCCCGAAGAGTTGGCCAAGCCGTCCTTGAACTTGCTGGACTCCGACATCAACAACAGGCGGGGCGTTTCGATGGCGTTACCGGCCACGCAGACCACGCGGGCTTTCTGGCGCTGTTCCTTGCCGTCCTTGTCGAAATACACCACGCCGGTCACTTTGCCTGCAGCGTTGTGTTCGATGCGGGTGACGTGCGATTGGGGGCGCAACTCAAAATGGCCCGTGGCTTCGGCGCGTGGAATCTCGGTGTAAAGCGTGGACCATTTGGCACCGCTCTTGCAACCCTGAAAGCAAAAGCCCAACTGCAGGCAGCGGCCTCGGCCATCTCGGGGCTGGCTGTTGATGGCCATGTTGCCGGTGTGCACTTCCTTGTAGCCCAGCTTGGTGGCGCCCGCGTGCATGACCTTGAAGTTGTTGTTGCCGGGCAGGCCGGGGATGCCGTTGGTGCGGGTCACGCCCATTTTGTTTTCGGCTTTGGCGTAATAGGGGGCCAGCTCGTCCAGTGTCACGGGCCAGTCCAGCAGGCTGGCACCAGCGACGTTGCCATAAACGGTTTTGGTGCGGAACTCATGCTCTTGAAAGCGCAGTGAAGCCCCGGCCCAGTGGGTGGTGGTGCCGCCCACGGTTTTGCAGATCCAGGCGGGCAGACCGGCAAAGTCTTTGGCCACGCGCCAGGAGCCCGAAGTGGTGCGGGCGTCCAACCAGGCCAGCTGGCTGAACGACTTCCATTCGTCGTTGATGAACGATTCTTGCGATTGTCGTGCGCCCGCTTCGAGCGACACCACCTTGATGCCTTTTTGGCACAGTTCGTTGGCCAATGTGCCGCCGCCTGCGCCTGAACCAATGATGACGACCACGGAGTCGTCGTTGAAATCAAATTTAGCCATGTCAAACCTCTGTATTCGGTGGGGGGTCAATGTGGAGAGCAGCCGGGATCAGCCCATGAAGGGCGGTGGGCTGGCTTCTTTGGACGGAGCAGGCAACCATTTCAGGTCCTGAAAGCCCCGGGTGATGTAGCCGCCTTTTTCCCAGGCCGATCCGGGGTAGCCAAACACCGCATAGGCCATGTCGTTGTCATAAAGGGAGGTGACGCACTGACCGCGCACGGTGGCAAAAAACGCTGTGCCTTCCATGCTCAGCACCAGCTCGTATTGCTGCTTGGCGCTGGCCTTGGCAAAGTTGCCGCCAGTGGATTTGTTCAGGTAGGCCACGCCGTCCTGAAGCATCTTGGCAGCGCCTGCGTCACCAGCGGCTTTGGCGTCCAGGTCTTTGGACAGCAGGGCATAGACCGCATCGGGCAGTTTTTTGTGGGGAAACAAGACCCGGCCCATGGCCATCAGGGTTTTGCCTTCGGCGGTGGAGAGTTTTTTCAGCTCCAGCGCCCAAGCCGTGGACGGGGCCAGGGCCGCGAGCATGGTGCCCGAAGCGAGGCTGCCAAACAGCAGGCCGGACCCTTTGAGGAAGTCGCGGCGTGCCAAAGGCATGTTGACTTTGCGGACAACGCCGCTTTCTTCGTCGCAGCCAGCGGCTTCGACATTCTGGGTGATGGGTATGACGCGCATGAAAGTCTCCGTTGATGTGGATGTCTTTGCATGGTTTGCAAAGGACAGGTCCAGTATTTCAGCGGAGGCCCATCAGCGGGTGATAGCTGGCTACTTACAAAGCGCCAAGCCCTCAGGGTTTACACGGGGAATCAGTCACTTGCATGACTGATTTGGGGGGTGATCAGGGCTTGAAGACTTCCAACAGGCGGTCGAGCCCGCCCGTGTGAATGGCGACCATGGCTTGCTCGCGCACCTTGGGTTTGGCGTGGTAGGCCACTGACAAACCCGCCACGCCCATCATGGGCAGGTCGTTGGCACCGTCACCCATGGCGATGCATTCGTGGGCCTCAATGCCCAGCAGCGAAGCCACTTCGAGCAGGGTGCGGCGTTTTTCAGCGCCGTCGCAAATGTCGCCCCAGCTTTGCATGACCAGGCCGCCCGTGAGTTCGCCGTCCACGATCTCCAGTTGGTTGGAACGGGCGAAGTCGATGTTCAGCCGTTCTTTCACGCGGTCGGCAAAGAAGGTGAAGCCGCCCGACACCAGCAGCACCTTCATGCCTGCCTTCTGGCAGGCGGCGATCAACTCGGCTGCGCCGGGGTTGATGTTCAGGCGCTCGGTGTAGATACGTTCCATGTCGGCCAGCGTCACGCCCTTGAGCAGGGCCAGGCGGCGGCGCAGGCTTTCCTTGAAGTCGGTGATCTCGCCGCGCATGGCGGCCTCGGTGATGGCCGCCACCTCGGCCTTGCGGCCGACGGCGTCGGCGATCTCGTCGATGCACTCGATGCTGATGAGTGTGGAGTCCATGTCAAACGCGATGAGTTTGAATTGGGACAAAGACAGGGGGGCGGTGAAGCCTTGGATGGCAAGGCCCGGGGCAAACTCGGTTGAGGTGGCGGAAGCAGTGGTCATGGGCACGATTATCAGGGGTATGCAGCACACCCCATCAGTCGCAGCAGGGCGACGTCAACGCTGGGGTCGTGCGAGGGCAAAATCGCTGCCTTTTCAGGTGCCGCCGCATGGTGTGCGGGTATTTCTTGAGGCATGATCCGCATCCAACGTTTTTTACAGCCCTCATGACCGACGACACACACGACATCCCCCTGATCCAGGAAGCCCGATGCTGGCAAAACGAGCAATGGACCGCCCAAGTCATCAAGAACGACGACGACGACGGTTGGGCGGTGGCCATGTACAAGTCGGGCGAGTCCGAGCCCGCTTTGGTCGGCCCCTGGACCATGGGCCGCGACAAGAAGAACCCCAAGCCGCTGGACGGCACGGCCTTCATCACGCTGGTCAAAACCGCCAGCGAGTTTGTGCGCCGCAGCGAGCAGCAGTTGCACGCGCAACTCAACCAGAGCGTGACCGTGAACGGGGCTAACAGCCGTGTGACGGTGCTGCTGCGCATCGTGCCCGACGAGGACAACCCCTATGCGGTGCTGAGCGCGCAAGACGAAGGCGGCGATGAACTGACTGAAATCAAAGTCGATGCCGGTTTCAAGCTCAACCGCCAGACCGCGCAGGCCTGGGTGGATGCCGACTTTGCCAAGCCGGGCCAATCGGGCACTGGCAGGCGCTGAAGTCACGCCTGGCTGTCACCTGCGGGCCAGGCCAGCACATGGGTGCTTGACTTGCAGGTGCTGTGCTGGCACCTTGGTGGTTTGACCTTATTCGCCATGACTTTTCGTGGCTTTGGAAAGACCCCATGAGCCGACAAGCCGCCATTGACCGAGCCCAGCGCCATTTTGACGAAGGCCATTTCCAGCAAACCCTGGCGCGGCGTGTGGCCGCCCCCACCGAAAGCCAAAACCCCGAACGGGCCGAGCAGCTGCAGGCCTACCTCACACAAGAGATGCAGCCCGCCTTCGAAGCCATGGGCTTTGCTTGCCGCCTGCTGCAGCACCCCAAGGCCAAAGCGCCGTTTTTGTGGGCCGAACGCATCGAAGACCCGGCCTTGCCCACGGCCCTGGGTTACGGCCATGGCGATGTGATCCGGGGCCTGGACAAGGAATGGCGCGAGGGTTTGTCGCCGTGGTCGCTGACCGAGCAAGCCGGGCGCTGGTACGGCCGGGGCATTGCCGACAACAAGGGCCAGCACAGCGTGAACCTGCAGGCCATGGCCTGTGTGCTGGCCGAGCGCGGGCGCTTGGGTTTCAACGCCAAATACCTGATCGAGATGGGCGAGGAAACCGGCTCGCCGGGTTTGCGCGATGTGTGCGCCGAGCACCGAGATTTGATGCAGGCCGATTTGCTGATTGCGTCGGACGGCCCCCGCCTGCGGGCAGACCGGCCGACGATTTTTCTGGGCTCCCGCGGCTGCGTCAACTTCGAATTGACCATCGAGGCCCGTGCGGGTGCGCACCACTCGGGCAATTGGGGCGGCTTGATCTCCAACCCCGGCATTCAGATGGCGCACGCGCTGGCCAGCCTGGTGTCGGCCACGGGTGAAATTCTGGTGCCCGAGTGGCGGCCGGCCGCCTTGCCCGCATCGGTGCGCCGCGTGCTGGCCGATTGTGAGGTGGACGGCGGCGTCGACGGGCCAGTGATCGAGCCCGAATGGGGCCAGCCGGGCCTGAGCCCTGCCGAGCGCGTGTTTGGCTGGTCATCGTTTGAGGTGCTGGCCTTCAAGACCGGCAACCCCGACACCCCGGTCAACGCCATTCCGGCCAGGGCCTGGGCCTGCGGGCAGTTGCGTTTTGTGGTGGGCATTGACCCGGATGACATCCTGCCTGCCTTGCGCAGGCACCTGGACCAACACGGGTTTGGGATGGTGAAGGTCAAAGCCGCGCGGGACGAATTGTTCAAGGCCACCCGCATCGACCCCGACGACGACTGGGTGCGCTGGGCGGTGGATTCGCTGGCCAGCACCACGGGCAAAAAACCGGCGGTGCTGCCCAACTTGGGCGGCTCTTTGCCCAACGACATCTTCACCGACGTGTTGGGCCTCAAAACCATTTGGGTGCCGCACTCCTACCCCGGCTGTTCGCAGCACGCGCCCAACGAGCATTTGCCTGCCGAGTTGCTGCGCGAGGCTCTGAGCGTCATGACCGGTTTGTATTGGGATCTGGGCTCGGGCGCTGTGCCTGCGCTGTCACGCTGAAAGTCTGAAATGAACGCACGCTACACCTGTTTTTGCCAAATCTCGGACCTGCTTGAGGCCGAGCCTTCGCTGCGCGAAGCGCGCCAGCACCTGCACAAGTTTCCTGAGCTGTCGTTTCAGGAAAAGTCCACCGCCCAATGGGTGGGTGACCGGCTGGAGGGCTGGGGCTACCGCGTCACGCGCCATGTGGGCGGGCACGGTTTGGTGGCCTCGCTGAGCAACGGAGAAGGCCGTGGCATCGCCTTGCGTGCCGACATGGACGCCTTGCCGATCCACGAAGAAACCGGCAGGCCCTATGCCAGCGCCCATGCAGGCACCATGCACGCCTGTGGTCACGATGGACACACGGCCATGTTGATGGGGGCGGCGCAGCAACTGGCCAAAACGCGGCAATTCCAGGGCACAGTGCACCTGGTGTTTCAGCCAGCCGAAGAGGCCGGCAAAAACAGTGGTGCGCAGCAGATGATTGCCGATGGCCTGTTCGAGCGCTTTCCGTGTGATGCCATTTTCGGCATGCACAACCACCCGGGTGCTGCGCAGGGCACGTTCATGTTTGGCAAGGGCGCTTTCATGTCGGCCTCGGACACTTGCCGCATCAAGGTCATTGGCCGTGGCGGCCATGCGGCCAGGCCCCACCAAGCGGTGGACCCGGTGATGATCGCGGGCAGTTTGATCATGGCTTTGCAAACCGTGGTCTCGCGCAACATTGATCCGACGCAGACGGCGGTGGTGACGATTGGCTCGGTGCACGCGGGGCAGGCGTCCAACGTGATCCCCGAGTTCGCCACGCTGGGCCTGAGCATCCGTTCGTTCAGCCCCGAGGTGCGCAACCGCTTGCAAGAGCGCATCACGCATTTGGTGCGGGACCAAGTCAGCTCCTATGGTGGTGAGGTGGAGATCGAGTATGAGCGGGGTTACCCGGTGGTCATCAACAGCGAGGCCGAAACCGATTTTGCGCGCCAGGTGGCCGAAGAATTGGTCGGCCCCGAGCAGGTGGTGTTTCCCTTTGGTCCCGTCACGGGCAGCGAAGATTTTGCGTATTACCTGCAGCACAAGCCCGGCAGTTTTTTGCGTTTGGGCAATGGCCTGGACAGCGTGATGCTGCACAACGCCAAATACGATTTCAACGACGCCAATTTGTCGGTGGGCGCGGCGTACTGGACGCGTTTGGTGGAGCGGTTTTTGAATGAACCCGCTGATGTTGTGTAGGAGCGACGCCCTCGTCGCGAAAACCCTCGCAGACCACCAAGAATCGCCCCGAGGGCGGGGCTCCTAGTGCGCCCGTGAAGGCGCGTACACAGCATGGTGAGAGTCCATGTCGGGGTAAGCCAAGGCCCCGTAGTCGAAGGTAACTGCGTCGCTGCGAAGCGGGGTGGAGAGCAACCGGAGGCGAACTGGCGGTGCGCAGTAAAGCGAACTCGATTCGGCAGGGAGTGGCGGCGAGCTGGCTGGGAGAAGGCGAAGCCTGAAACACATCGCATGCGTTGTTTTGGTGG